>JANNEL010000387.1:0-2297 GCA_031378595.1 Alphaproteobacteria bacterium | reverse complement strand
GTGTCTAAGAAAGGCGAACTCGCCGAGGCCGCATCGAAGGCACGGGCTATGCGCGAGTGGGTAACGAACGTCCGCAAAGAGGTCGAGAAGAACGCGGAGTATGTCGGTGAGAAATTCCCCGACGAAGCTCGCGCGATCCATCACGGCGACGCCAAGGAACGCCAAATCTACGGCGAAGCTACCCTCGCCGACGCGCGCGACTTGATCGAAGAAGGAATTCCGGTGGCAGCTTTACCCAGCCTGCCTCGTGCGGATTCTTGATCCCGTCAACGCGTAGCAAGCAGCAGCTTGGACGCCCACGCGAGCAGCCCGCCGGCCACGATCGTCGCGCCGACAAAGAACGCGTCGCCCAAGATTGCAGATCCCTCGAAGTAGAGCCGCGCCAAATGCGCGATGAGGATCAGTGCAAACACGACGGCCGTTGTCGCGACATAGGCCTTCATGCGTTTGCTCCCGCGTTCGTCGCGACGACCATGTAATTCACGTCGGTATCGCTGGCGAGCATCCACCCGCCGGTGAGCGGGTTGAACATCACGCCGGTTTCCTTCGTCATGTCGAGCCCAGCGCGTGACAGCGCCGTGTCCAACTCCAGCGGCTTCACGAACTTGTTCCAATCGTGCGTGCCCTTGGGCAACCAGCCGAGCACGTATTCCGCTCCCACGATCGCCAGCGCATAGGCCTTGGCCGTCCGGTTGATCGTGGCCACGAACATCAAGCCGCCCGGCTTCAGCATCGACGCGCAACTCGCAACGAACAGATTCAAGTCCGCGACATGCTCGATCACCTCCATATTGAGGATTACGTCGAAGCGCTCGCCGGTTGCCGCCAGCGCCTCCGCCGTTGTCGCGCGGTAGTCGATCGCAAGCTCAACCTCCGCCGCGTGCGTCGCCGCCGTCTTGATGTTCTTCTCCGACGCATCGGCGCCGACCACGGCGAACCCCAGCCGCGCCATCGGCTCGCTCAAGAGCCCGCCGCCGCAGCCGATGTCGAGCAGGCGCAAACCGGTGAACGGCTTCGTCCCCTTCGGATCGCGCCAAAAATGCTTCGCCGCTTCGTCGCGAATGTAGGTAAGCCTAACCGGATTGAACTTGTGCAGCACGCCGAATTTGCCATGCGGATTCCACCATTCCGCCGCCAGCGCCGAAAAGCGCGCGACCTCGGCCGCATCGATTGTGGATTGTCCTTGTGTGACGGTCGCCACTGGCTTGCCTTACCTCCGCGCGTTGCGTGACAAACACTCGCGGTCTAACTATACCCCAGCCAAGCCCAATCAACCCCTTGATCCCTCAGGACCTAACGCCGCGCCACCATGCCCAGACTCGTGATGAAGTTCGGTGGCACGTCGGTGGCCGACCTGGAGCGCATCCGCAACGTCGCCCTCAAGGTTAAGCGCGAGGTCGACCGCGGCTATCAGGTGGCCGTCGTCGTCTCCGCCATGTCGGGCGAAACGAACAAGCTCGTCAATTGGGCGCGCGAGCTCTCGCCGCTGCACGACGCGCGCGAATACGACACGGTCGTGTCTGCGGGCGAACAAGTCACCGTCGGCCTGCTTTCGATCGCGCTCCAACACATCGGCGTCCAAGCCCGTTCTTGGCTCGGTTGGCAGATCCCGATCCAAACCAGCGCCATGCATGGCTCGGCCGCCATCACCGGCATCGAAACAAAAGTTCTGGAAGAACGCCTCGGGCAAGGCCAGGTCGCTGTCGTTGCTGGCTTTCAGGGATTGGGCCCGGACAACCGCATCACGACGCTTGGCCGCGGCGGTTCCGACACCAGCGCTGTCGCTGTCGCTGCAGCGCTGAAGGCCGAGCGCTGCGATATCTATACCGATGTCGACGGCGTCTACACGACCGACCCGCGCGTGACCCCGAAGGCGCGCAAGCTCGACAAGATCTCCTACGAAGAAATGCTCGAGATGGCCTCGCTCGGCGCCAAGGTGCTCCAGACGCGCTCCGTCGAGCTCGCAATGATTCACCGGGTACCTGTGCAGGTGCTTTCGAGCTTCGAAGACCTGCCCGGCACGCTCGTGTGCGATGAGGACGAAATCGTGGAACAACAACTGGTCAGCGGCATCGCCTATAGCCGGGACGAGGCGAAAATCACGCTCGTAAAGGTGCCGGACAAGCCCGGCGTCGCCGCTGCGATCTTCGGACCCTTGGCCGACGGCGGCATCAACGTCGACATGATCGTGCAGAACACCTCGGAAGACGGCGCCACAACCGACATGACGTTCACAGTCGGTCGGGCGGAGTTCGAGCGCGCGATCCACATCATCGAACGCAACAAATCCGCGATCG
>JANNEL010000377.1:0-2313 GCA_031378595.1 Alphaproteobacteria bacterium | reverse complement strand
ATCGTCGCACGGCTGAGCTGGTTGCAACATCTGCTGACGGGCAAAGGAATCCCTTATGGCGTGGCGATCGCTGCCGGCGGTTTGTTCATTCTTCCGGGGACACATCTGTTTCTCGGGTCGTGACGTGACTGCAGAGCCACGCGGCCCGTCAATGCTTCGCGGCGTTAAAGAAGCGCTTACCATCTCACTTCTAAATTAACTCATCGACGCTAAGAACGGGCTTGAACGGCGGAAGTGCTTCCGCGAGCCAGGAGAACGACCAAGATGAATATGACGCGTATTCTCATCCTTGTTGGCGCGCTGGGCGCGGCGGGGCTGGCTGCGTTTCTTGCGCGGGGCTTGATGGGCGGACAGAATCAAGCGGAAGCTGCCGACAATATGGCGCTGACGGAAATCATGGTCGCGTCACATGCGATCGAAGTCGGAACGAAAGTGACGGCGGCAGATTTGAAGTGGCAGGGTTGGCCCAAGACTGTTCTCGATCCGAACTTCATTACCAAAGAGGCGCAACCGCAAGCGATCGAGGACGCGGCGCAAGGTTCCGTCGCACGCATGCCGCTTGTCGAGGGTGAGCCGGTCACCGGGCAGAAGGTTATCAAGGCGGACGGCGCCGGCTTCATGGCGGCCGTGTTGACGCCCGGCAAGCGCGCAGTCGCGGTCAAGCTTTCAGCTGAACGCGGCGCCGGCGGCTTTATACTTCCGAACGACCGCGTTGACGTCATCATGACCCGTAAGCTTGGCACCGACGGTCAAGGCACGCCGCAATACCGCTCTTCTACGGTGCTTCGCGACGTGCGCGTGCTGGCAGTCGACCAAACGGCGCAAGAGGAAGGCGGCGACTCCAAATCGATCGTCGGCAAGACCGCAACGCTCGAGTTGTCGCAACAGCAGGCGGAATTGGCCTCGCTCGCAGAGGCGACCGGCGATTTGTCGTTGTCGCTTCGCTCGCTCAAAACCGACAACGAGGCGAGCGACGAAGCGCCGATAAAAGGGCTTAACGGCGACGATGAAGATCAAGTGACGGTTCTGCGCTTCGGGATTACCGGCACGGCGCAACCGACATCGCACGCAGAGTAACGGGTGAACCCATGACCTTATTCCGATTTTTGACCGCAGCGGCTTTTGCGGCGGCGATGACTTTGCCGGCGGCCGCCGACGGCCCGACCGCTTCGGGGGCGCGGCCCTCCGCAACCCAAACGCTTCGCATTCGGGCCGGGGGCGGTGCGCACTCGCAGCACATCGACCTCGGCATTAACAAGGCGATTATCGTCGAGTTGCCGGAAGACGCGCGCGACGTGCTGGTGTCGAACCCTGAAGTCGTCGACGCCGTCGTGCGTACACCGCGCCAAGTCTACGTCGTCGGCATGAAGGCGGGCCCGAGCAACGCGTTCTTCTTCACGGCAAGCGGCAAGCAGATCTTGAACCTCGAGGTCAACGTTCAGCGCGACATGCCTGAGCTGAAGCGGATCATCGAACGCAACGTGAAAGGGTCGGACGTCACGGTCGAAACGATCAACGACAACGTCGTCATCAACGGTACGGTGAAGAATGCCTCGGACGCGGCCGCCGCGAGGGAAATCGCGATGCGCTACGTAACCGATCCCGGCAAGGCGCTGAACAAGGATGGCGTTATCAATCGCGTCGGCATCCGCGGCGGCGAGCAAGTCATGCTGCGGGTTAGGGTCGCCGAGATGCAGCGTAATCTGTCCAAACAGCTTGGCGTCGATTTCAGCGCCGCGTTCGATCTCGGCAAGAATTTGCCTATCGCGCTTGCGAATGCGACGCCGTTCTCGCTGCTCGGCCAAGCGCTTTCATCGGGCACGAAATTCAAGTTCGGCGACACGGGCATCGGAAATTCCGTCGAATCCACGGTCAAAGCCTTCGAACGCGCTGGTCTTGTACATACGCTTGCCGAGCCAAGCCTGACAGCGGTCTCGGGCGAGGCGGCGAAGTTCCTTGCCGGCGGCGAGTTCCCCGTGCCGGTGTCGCGCGACCGCGACGGCAACGTGCAGGTCGAATTCAAACCGTTCGGCGTGGGCCTCGCCTTTACGCCCGTGGTTTTGGCCGAAGGCCGGATCAGCTTGCGTATCTCCACTGAAGTTTCGGAGATCACGGGCGAAAACGCGTTCGTGTCGCAAGGCGGGCTTGGGCTCGACGCCGACGGCAACGTCATCAATGTCCCCGGCGTGACGATTCCCGGTTTGCGCGTGCGCCGCGCCGAGACGACGGTCGAACTTCCGTCGGGCGGCAGCATGGTCATGGCGGGCCTGCTCTCGCAGTCGACGAAGCAAAATATCGACGGCGTTCCAGGAC
>JANNEL010000358.1:0-3528 GCA_031378595.1 Alphaproteobacteria bacterium | reverse complement strand
GAGAGCGACAAGCCGCACGACCACGACGCGTACAACGAGGGCGAGCTGGCCTGGGATATCGAGCGATTGCTCGATCATTTGGGGCACGAGCAAGCCGACGTGATGGGGTACTCGATGGGCGGGTTCATCACGCTCAGGCTGTTGCACGACAGTGCTTCGCGGGTGCGCCGCGCGATCATTGCCGGCGTCGGCGAGAACTACTATGGGCGCGGGACCGTCGAGACGGATGCGATTGCCGCGGGATTGCGTGCGCTAAGCTCGGCCGATGTGGTTGGCGCGGTGCCGCGGCAATTCCGGTTGTTCGCCGAGCAAGGCAAGAACGATTTGGAGGCGCTTGCGCTTTGCATGACGCGCGAGCGGCGCGCGTTCGCCGCGTCGGAGTTCGAGGACCTGAACGTGCCGACGCTGATCGTGGTGGGTAAGAAGGATACGATCACCGGGCCACCGGGGCCGCTGGCAGACGCGTTGCCCGGAAGTCATGTGGTGATCGTGCCGGGACGCGATCACATGACCTGCGTCGGCGACAAGGCTTACAAGGCAGCGGTGCTAAGTTTTCTCGATTTCTAAAACGCAAAAGCCCCCGTGTTTGGCACGGGGGCTTTGCTTCAACTCTTCAATCGGGTGTTAGCCCGGCAGGTTTGCCGTCACCGAAAGAACCACGCCGTCTTCGCAAAGGTCGAGGCCACCGTAGCATTCGGCCTTGCTGAGGTCGGTGCCGACCCAACGAACGTCGAACACAAAGATCTCCCACTCAGCCGACAAACCGATGTCGTAGTAGAGATAGTCCTTCGTGCCGTAGGTCGCGTTGTCGTCGATCCACTGATAGCCGACATTGCCCGAAGCCGAGAGCGCACCCATGAACGCGAACTTGTCGAGCAGCGGAACGCTCACACCGGCCTTCGCCGAGATGGCATCGCCCGACTCCAGGAAGTAGTCCGGGCTCCACGCCAATTCGCCCGAGATCGAAGCCTTGCCAAAATCGTGGCTTACGCCTGCGAGCAGCTCGAAGTAGTTGTACTCATTGAAGCCTGCCGGCGTGTCGGCGTCGGCGTACCAGTAGTACACCGCCTTGATGCTGCCCGATGTCGTGTCCGAGAAGCTGTAGTTGTAACCCGCCGTGAGGTCGACTTCGATCGACGAGTCGTAGGTCGCGCTGTCATTGAAGTCGATGTTCGACGCCCAGATGTTGGCGAAGAAGCCCGACGCATGATCGTATTGGACCCAGCCTTGGATCGCCGCGTCACGGTCCGATTGGCTTTGGCCACGGAAGCGGTAGTCGCTCGTCAGTGTCACGCCCGCAGTGAACGGGCCCCATGCGCCTTCTTCGTCCGCCGCGAAAGCAACCGCTGCGCTCGCTAGTGTCAGGGCGGCAAAGACGCCCGCCTTCAATGCCGTCTTCATACCGAAATCCTCTTTCCTACACAGGGTTGCCGTTGCTCGAGACGGGTGCTGAGGGCACGCGGCTCATCTAGTTTCCTTCGCATTAAGTCTTGCGCGAGTGATGGTTGACAACGCGTTAACGCGTGTGGGCCGCAACCCCGACAATCGCGGCGGGTGCGATGGAAATGTCACGCCTGTCCGACGTGCCGGAATCCGAGGGTTTGCCTGACTTCCGTGCAGGTTGTGCTTAGAAAAAGAGCGGCCTCGCCGTAGCGAAACCGCTCTTCACGCTAGGATTGCGTTCCTGAAGCCCTAGGGCAACGTGACGCTCAACGTTGCGACGAACCCGCTTTCGCACAAATCGGTGCCGCCGAAGCAATCAAGAGCGTTCATGTCGGTCCCGACGTAGCGCGCATCGAGCGAAAAGTGATCGAGGAACGACAGCGTGAGGCCGACGTCCCAATAAACGTAGTCGGGTGTGCCGAATAGAAAGCTGTTGTCGATCCACTGATAACCGACGTGACCGCTGGCGCTGAGGTCGTCGATCAACGCGATTTCGAGGCCGCCCGCGAGCGCTACCGCGGTGCCCGTTTTGTTGAAGTAATCGGGGCTGTAATTCAGTTCGGCAGACAGCGTCACATCGCCGATGGTGTGGTTCAGCGAGCCTTGGAATTCATAGTATTCATAGCTGAACGGATTGTCGGGATAGAGGTAGTAGGTGACCTTCAGACTGCCTTCCGTGTTCTCGGACAGTTTGAATGTGTAGCCGGCGTAGAGGTCGATTTCGATTTTCGAATCGAGGTCGAGCGTATCGCTGAAGTCGATCGACGATGCCCATACGCCGGCAAAGAATCCGGACTCACTTGCGAAATCGATCGAGCCTTGCACGGCCGGATCGCGCGACTTCTGACTCTGGCCGCGAAATCTGTAATCGGACGTGACGGCCAGTGTGACCGACCACGGTCCGCTTGAGACCTCTTCGCCAGCTGCTTCGCCGTCGGCGAATGCAGGCTGTGTGAAGCTCGCGGTGGCAAGCAAGCTCAGCGCCAGCAGCGTCTTTTTCATGCGAATTCCCCCGCGGCCCAGAAACACTCCGCCGCCCCAGGGCTTAGTTCAAATCCGGAAGCCGTGTCCTGGCAACGGCTTAGCGGCGGAATCTCGTGTTGTTCAAGCAACACAACCGTAAATGTGTGCGTACCACCGCCAACAACCCCAAGGATCAGCTCAGGATTTACGCTGGGTGACCCCTGCGAGCGCGAGATGGTGGCCGGCGTCCGCGAGCAGCAGTTCGCCGGTGATGTGCTTCGCACCTTCGCCGCAAAAGAAGGCGACGGCGTCTGCAATGTCTTCCGGCGTGCCCGCGCGTTGGAGCGGCGTCGACTGTTTGTTGTGTTCGACGATGCGCGCGTAGGTGTCGGCGTCGAAACGATCGGAGAACCAGCGTGTGCCCACGAAGCCTGGGCAAACGGCGTTCACGCGAATCTCCGGCGCCAATGCGCGCGCAAGCGAGAGCGTCATCGTGTTCAGCGCGCCTTTCGACGCGGCGTAGGCGACCGACGAGCCGACGCCCAAGACGCCTGCAACGGACGATACGTTGACGACACGGCCGAAGCCGCTGGCACGCAAGTGCGGCGTGCAGGCGCGAATCATTTGGAACGCGCCCACGACGTTGATCTTGTAGATGCGCACGAAATCGTCGGAGGTCAGGCCATCGAGATTGGCGTGATCGGCGAAGACGGTCGCGCCCGCGTTGTTGACGAGAATATCGATGCGGCCCCATTTCGCCATCACTTGGCTGGCGATGCGCCGGCAATCGTCGTCGTTGCCTACATCGCCTTGCGCGAGCATGCCGTCGGCGCCTTTTACTTTCACAGCGGCCAACGTTTCTTCCGCTTCTTTCAAGCTTTTCGTGTAGTTCACGGCGACGCGCACGCCTGCATCAGCGAGGCGGAGCGCAACGGCGGCGCCAATGCCGGTGCCCGATCCGGTGACGACGGCAACGTGATTTTTCATGTCCATGGGCGTTTCCTTTTTCTATCGGCCTTCAAAGGCGGGTTTGCGCTTTTCGAGGAAGGCTTTGCGGCCTTCGGCGTAGTCGGCGCTTGTCATGCACGCGCCAACGGCGCGGTCGGCTTCGGCGCGATCGTG
>JANNEL010000327.1:0-2102 GCA_031378595.1 Alphaproteobacteria bacterium | reverse complement strand
TCGGACCCGGCATCCCAGCCGTCGCGCCCGCCCCCGACGTGCGCAAAGAGATCGCCGCGCTCACCGCGCGCCTTGCCGCCGCCGAAGCGAAAACGGAAAAACTCGCCGACCTCGACAAGCGCCTCGTGAAACTCGAGGGCTCCGACCTGCTCGAACTCGCGCGCCGCGCCTCGCTCGCAACCGCCGTCGCCAACCTAATGCGCGCAAGCCAGGGCTCGGGCCCCTTCAAGACGGAATACGACGTCGTGGCCGCGATGATGCCAGGCGACAAACGCGTCGCCGAAATCGCCCCGCTCGCGGAGAAGGGCCTCCCGACGATCGGCACGATGATCGGCACGTTCGGCAATCTCGCCGACGCCGCCCGCGATGCCGAAGAAGCCGCGAAAGGCAAAACCTGGTGGGACCGCCTGGTGGCGCATTTCACCTCGCTCGTCTCCGTGCGCTCCGTTGGTGAGACCCAAGGCGCCTCGACCGACGCGAGGCTCGCGCGCGGCGAAGTGCGTTTGAAGGCCGGCGACCTTCCCGCTGCCGTGAAGGAACTGAGCGCCATCGGTGGCGTTGCGCGCAACACGCTGAGCCCGTGGCTCGCACAAGCAAAGGCGCGCGTCGCGCTCGAAGTAGCCCTTGCCGACATCAACGTCCGCGCGATCGCGGCCCTGACGCACGAGCCCGTGCCGCAAGCGCCGCCGCCATGAGGTCCGCCCGTCGATGATCCGCGCCTTATGGTTCTATCTCCTGATCGCAGTGATGGTCGCCGTCGTGACCTGGGTCGCTGACCTTGACGGCGTGGTGACGATTGCGCTCTCGAACAGCGAAGCCCGCATCCCAATTCAAGTCGCCATCGCAGCCGTCGTTGGGCTGACGTTCCTGACCATTATCGCCTACCGCATCATCATGACGTTCGTGGACGCGCCCGCTGAATTCTTCCGCTGGCGCGCGAGCGGCCGCAGGCGCCGCGGCTTCACCGCCATCACCCGCGGCCTTGTCGCGGTCGCCGCTGGTGACGAAGAAGAAGCCCGCCGCCAATCGAAGAAAGCGATCTCGCTCGTCGGCGAACCGCCGCTTGCGATGCTGCTCGCCGCCCAAGCTTCGCAACTCGAGGGCGACGACGAAGGCGCACAGCGCTACTTCACGCAGATGCTGCAGTCGAAGGAGACGGAGTTCTTGGGGCTCCGCGGTCTCTACGTTGCCGCCACCCGCCGCGGCGACGGCGAGCAAGCGATCAACATCGCAAACCGCGCGCTGACGCTGCGCCCGCGCACCCGCTGGGCCTTGAACGCACTCTTCGATCTCAACACCGCGAAAGCAGCCTGGGGCCCCGCCGCAACCGCGCTCGACGGCCAAGTCCGCGCAAAGCTGCTCGACGCCGGCATCGCGCGCCGCCGCCGCGCAGTTCTGGCCGCAGCCGCTGCGAACGATGCCGAACGCAATGGCGACGCCGAAGGCGCGCTCGCCCGCGCACAGGAAGCGCTGACCCTCGCACCCGGTTTCGCGCCCGCAGCGCTCATCGCCTCCAAGCACTTCGCGGCGCAAGGCCGGCAGTGGAAAGCGGCGAGCCTCATCGAAACCGCCTGGGCGCAAGAACCGCATCCCGATCTTGCGAAAGCCTACGGCGCGCTCAAGCCCGAAGAACCTCCAAGTGCGCGCGGCAAGCGTCTCGCCGCACTCGCCGGCATGAATCCGGAACATCCGGAAAGCCAAATCCTGAGCGCCGCCGTGTCGCTCGCCGCAGGCCGCTTCGAAGAGGCACGCGAAACCCTGCGCCCGCTCGCCGAACGTTTCCCTGTCGCCCGCGCGTGCTTGCTGATGGCCGACGTCGAGCAAGGCTTCGGCAGCGAAGAAAGCCTCGCCGCCCGCGAATGGACGACGCGCGCGCAACGCGCCCCTCGCGACGCGCATTGGGCGTGCTCCGCTTGCGCCCGCACCCACTCGGATTGGGCGGCAACCTGTGTCAGCTGCGGTGCGTTCGATACGCTGAGCTGGCAATCCGGTTCCCGCGGCACGGTCGAAACCATGTCGCCCACCGAAACCGCCGCGGCGTACGCGGGCGGCGTGGAAAATCCGAACGTCCTCTACCGCGACGCACTCAAAGTTGACGACAT
>JANNEL010000222.1:0-5213 GCA_031378595.1 Alphaproteobacteria bacterium | reverse complement strand
TGCAGATCAATCGGTTCTGCGCGTCGGGCCTTGAGGCCTGCAACATGGCGGCGGCGCAGGTGATGTCGGGGCAGTCCGACATGACGATCGGCGGCGGCGTCGAATCGATGAGCCGCGTCGGCATGGGCGCCTCGGGCGGCGCGTGGGCGACGGACCCCGCGATCGCGATCAAGAGCTATTTCACGCCGCAGGGTATCGGCGCCGATTTGATCGCGACGTTGGATGGATTCAGCCGCGACGACGTCGACGCATATTCGGTCGAAAGCCAAAAGCGAGCGGCGAATGCGTGGAAGAACGGCTACTTCAAGAAGTCGGTGACGCCGGTCAAAGACATCAACGGGCTCACGATTCTGGACCGCGACGAGCACATGCGGCCGGACACGTCGATGCAGTCGCTGGCCTCGCTGCAGCCGTCGTTCGCGATGCCGGGCGAGTTCGCGTTCGACGCGGTGGCGCAGCAGCGCTATCCGGAGGTCGAGCAGATCAACCACGTGCACCATGCAGGCAACTCGTCGGGTATCGTCGACGGAGCGGCCGCGGTGCTGATGGGTACGAAGGAAGCGGGGCGGTCTCAAGGTCTGAAGCCGCGCGCGCGCATTCGGGCGTTCGCGTCGATCGGGTCTGAGCCTTGCATCATGCTTACGGGCCCTGCGCTCGTGACACAGAAGGTGCTGAAGCGGGCCGGCATGACGGCAAAGGACATCGATCTCTTCGAACTGAACGAAGCATTCGCATCGGTCGTGATGCGCTTCATGAAGGTGCTCGACATCCCGCACGACCAGATCAACGTGAACGGCGGCGCGATAGCGATGGGGCATCCGCTCGGTGCAACGGGCGCGATGATTCTGGGCACGGTGCTCGACGAGCTTGAACGGCGAAACCTGAACACGGCGCTCGTGACGCTCTGCGTCGGCGCCGGTATGGGCACGGCCACGATCATCGAACGCGTCTAAGAGGAAACGAACCAATGGAACTCAAGGTCTTCAAGTGGAATCAGGATGCCGACGGGATCGTAACGCTGACGTGGGACGACCCGGAGCGCTCGATGAACGTGTTGTCGAACAAAGCGCTGGCCGATATCGGGGCTGCGATCGTGAAGATCGCGGGCGACGCGACGATCAAGGGCGCGGTTATCACGTCGGGCAAGGCGAACGGGTTTTGCGCCGGTGCGGCGCTCGACGAGATGGAGGGTGCTGCTTCGGGCGCGGGTCAGCCCAAGAGCGAAGAAGAGCGTGTGCGGCAGCGCTACGAAGGCGTGCTGCAGTTCAACATGCTGCTTCGCAAGCTTGAGACCTGCGGGAAGCCGGTGGTGGCTGCGATCAACGGGCTTGCACTCGGCGGCGGATTGGAAGTGACGCTGGCGTGTCACTATCGCGTCGTTGCCGACAATCCGAAGATTCAGTTGGGCCTGCCGGAGTCGAAGGTTGGTTTGCTGCCGGGCGGCGGCGGCACGCAGCGTCTGCCGCGCCTGATGGGCGCACAGAATGCGATGCAGTTGATCCTGCAGGGCACTTCGTTGAGCCCTAGCGACGCTGCGGCGAAGAAGGTGGTGCATAGGGTCGTGCCTGCCGATCAGCTGATCGCGGAAGCGAAACGCTGGATCAAGGAAACTCCGGATCCGGTGCAGCCTTGGGACAAGAAGGGTTTCGAGATCCCGGGCGGGTTGCCGAACGACAAGGGCACGTCGACCGTGTTCACGATGGGCAACGCGCTCTATCGTAAGCAGAGCTTCAACAATTACCCGGCGCAGCGCTACATCCTGTCGTGCGTGTACGAAGGGCTTGCGGTCCCGATCGATGCGGGTCTTCGCATCGAGGCGCGGTACTTCACGAAGTTGCTGATGGATCCGGCGTCGCGGAACATGATCCGCTCGCTGTTCCTCTCCATGCAGGATCTGGGCAAAGGCGCGCGGCGTCCGGCGAACGTGCCGCCGACCACGGTCAAGAAGCTCGGTGTGCTGGGTGCGGGCATGATGGGTGCGGGCATTGCTTATGTCTCGGCGCAGGCCGGCATGGAAGTCGTGTTGATCGACCGCTCGATCGAGGAAGCCGAGAAGGGCAAGGCTTATTCGACGAAGCTGCTCGACGGGCAGATTGCGAAGGGGCGTTCGACGGCTGACAAGAAAGAGAAGCTGCTTTCGCTCATCAAGCCTTCGACGAACTACGAAGATCTCAAGGGCTGCGATCTCGTGATCGAAGCTGTGTTCGAGACCCGCGAAATCAAAGCGGACGTCACGAAGAAGGCCGAGGCGCATCTGACCGACAAGGCGGTGTTCGGATCGAACACTTCGACCTTGCCGATCACCGGGTTGGCGGAAGCGAGTGTCAGACCCAACAATTTCGTCGGCATCCACTTCTTCTCACCGGTCGACAAGATGCAACTCGTCGAGATCATCACCGGCAAGAAGACCGGCGACTATGCGCTCGCCATGGCGGTCGACTATGTGAAGCAGATCAAGAAGACGCCGATCGTGGTCAACGACTCTCGCGGGTTCTATACCTCGCGGTGCTTCGGCACGTACGTCGCGGAAGGCCAAGAGATGCTCGCCGAAGGCATTGCGCCCGCGATCATCGACAATGTCGGGCGCATGACCGGCATGCCGCGCGGGCCGCTGGAGTTGGCGGATGATGTGGCGCTCGATCTTGCCTACAAGGTGCGTGAGCAGACGAAGAAGGACCTCGGCGACAAGTACGAGTCGGGGCCTGCGGACACGCTGATCGAAAACATGGTCGCCAAGCTTGGCCGCTATGGCCGCAAAAACGGCAAGGGCTTCTACGACTATCCGTCGGACGGCGGTAAGAAGCGCTTGTGGCCGGGCCTGAAGGACATCGTGAAGTACAAGGTTACGTCCTCGACGCCGGAACTGGTGAACGAACTCAAGAAGCGATTCCTCTATCGCCAGGCGATCGAGGCGGCGCGCTGCTTCGAGGAAAACGTCGTAACCGACCCGCGCGAGGCGGATGTCGGCGCGATCTTAGGGTGGGGCTTTGCGCCCTATACCGGCGGGCCGCTCTCGGTGATCGATACGGTCGGCACGAAGAAATTCGTCGAAGACTGCGACCGCTTTGCGCAGAAATACGGCAAGCGGTTCCTGCCGGGGAACCTGCTGCGCGACATGGCGGAAAAGGGCGACACGTTCTACGGGCGCTTCAATCCGGCGAAGAAGGCCGCGTAGACCTACGCTTTGACTGTTGGGGGCGCGGCATGAGCCGCGCCCTTTTTTTGTTGGGCGAGGCTCTAGGGCGCCAAACGGCAGTTGTCCAAGCAGAAAGTGGGCGATTTGAAGTTGCGCTGAGCCGTGATGGGCATCCTCTTTGCCTTGGGCTTCGCGTCGTGTTAGCTCACGACAACCATAAGGGGTGTTCGCCATGCGCGCCGTCGTTGCTGCCGTTGCCGTCCTTTTCGCCTTTGCCACCGTTTCCGCTCAAGCCGCCGACCGCAAGGTCGCGGACTTCTTTGGCGTCTATCTCGGCCACGGCGAGGTCGATGCGACAGCGGCAAAAGGCCAGGAGAAGGAAACCCGTTTCAGCCAGGTCGTGATTCGGCCGGCACCGGCGGAGAAGGGTTTTACAATCGAGTGGTCGACATTGAAGTTGGAGGGGGACGAGCTTCCCTCAACGGCGAATACGAAGACCTATAGTCAGACGTTCCGCCCGGCGGACAAAGCCGGGCTGTTCCGTGACATCACCTCGGGCGACCTCAATCTCAATCAGGACACGTCGTGGGCGGTGATCAAGGGCGACACGCTCAGCATCGTCCAGGTTTCCGCTGGGCCGGACGGCGGGTACTTCGTCGCGCACTATGACCGTACGCTGACGCCAAAGGGCATGGATGTGCGGTTTACGCGGTTCGAAAACAGCCGAATTGTGCGGGCCGTTCATCTGAACCTGCTGAAAGGCCCTGCGAAAGTTAACTAGGCGGGCGTTGCGCGTCGGCGGTCCGGCATGATTTGATGCGACCTGGTTAGGGCAGGGGCGCCCGGCAACTCTTATCCCAAGGGGACACGAAACATGCGCATCGCTCTCGCGCTCGGAACGGCCGCTTTGCTGCTCGCAACCGCGGCACAAGCCGCTGATCGCAAAATCGAAGACTTCGTCGGGCGCTGGATCGGAAGCGGACAGGCGACGCAAGGTGCCTCGAATTCTCAGGCGACCCAGTCGCGGGATTCGGAAGTCGTGATCGAAAAAGTAGCCGATGGCTTCAAAGTCGTGTGGACCACGATGTCGTCGAATGTCGATGACGGGTCGAAGTCGAAGGTGAAAACCTCATCGCTGACGTTCAAGAAGGGCAAAGCGCCGAACGTTTATACCGACGTCAAATCCGGCAGTGCGACCGACGGTAAGAAGACGACCTGGGCACGCATTTCGGGCTCCACGCTCAGCATCACGCAGCTCGTCATCGCGGAAGACGGGCAATGGGATGTGACGATCTACGACCGTTCGCTGAAGGACGCGGATCATATGAATCTCGCCTTTAAGCGGATCACGAACGGAACTGTGGCCCGGGAAGCGGCCCTTTCGATGACGCGCGCTAAGGATTAGCGCCGAACCGGCGTTTTTGAACGCCGTTCAAATTCGTCGTGCTTTTGTTGTGCGCGCGGGGCTGGCAGAGTCCCCGCGCGATGCAACTGATTCAGGCGTGAATCGTTGCGCGACGTGAGGGGATCCTATGACCGCCGCTGCGGCCGTGCGTGTGGCGCACCAAGCGCCCGAACGGCGCGCCATCAAGATGTGGGATGGCGAAGTTTCCTACCTTGCTTGGGAGGCAGTGGGCGCGCGCGCGCCTGCCGCTCACTTTGCGCATGCGAACGGGTTTAACGCGCTTACGTATCGAACGTTTCTCGACCCGCTGGCGCGCGACATGCGAATTTTCGCGAGCGATCTGCGTGGGCATGGACAGACGACGTTGGCCGCCAATCCGAAGGGCATGCGGTCGTGGCTAATCTATCGCGACGACATCATGCGCATTCTGCAAGAGCTCGACGGGCGGCCGAAGATGCTGGTCGGGCATTCGATGGGTGCGACCGCCAGTTTGATGGTGGCGCTTGCCAAACCGACGTGGGTCACGGGCTTGGTCTTGGTCGAGCCGGTGATCTTGCCGCCCGGTTACATTCGCTGGATGAGGATCATGCGTGCGCTCGGCCTTTCGGACCGCGTGTCGCCGCTTGTCGCGCAGGCGAAAAAGCGGCGCGGGATCTGGCCGTCGCGCGAGGC
>JANNEL010000216.1:0-23228 GCA_031378595.1 Alphaproteobacteria bacterium | reverse complement strand
GACGATGACGTCTTCCGCTTTTTTCTGAAGCTCTGCGGGCACGGTTTGCACGCTGCGCCAGAACGATTTTCCGTGCGCATAAAACGTTGCGAAGTAACCGGTCACGATCAACGCCGTGAGTCCGGCGAAAATGATCCACCGCGTCATAAGGCACCCCGCGGGACCAAGGGATTGTGCAACACCCTCAAGGCCCGCAGATTTTCTATCATTATCGGGCCTCGCCGTGAACCTGCCGACCCCGCGTTGTCGCGCCTTAAGGTTGCAACTGCCCCGGATTGAAGCACGTTCCCCGCTCACCTAGTCTCCGCGGCCTTAACCAAATCACCGGACATCGAATGAAAAGACTTTTCGAAACAAGCACGTTGGTCGGAATCGGCGCGGTCGTGGCCCTCATTTGGGTCTCGGTCCTGGCCTATCAGTGGTCACGCGATCACCGCCCCGGCGAGGGCCAGCAGGCGGTGCGTTTACCGCCGATCCAGAACGTAGATATCGAGCCCGGCTTTGTCGGCAAACAGGCCTTCGGGCTTTGGACGCTAAGCTGTCACAACGTTCAACAGCAAGGCGACGCCGCCGCAAAGCGCCTGTGCCTGACGAACGCCAAGATGACCGTACGCGGACCGAACAACTCAGCGGTCCTGGCAGCCGGCTTTAACGTCGTCATGATGAACACCCAACCCGCTCCGGGCATTCTGTTCGTCCTGCCGTTAGGAGCGCGCGCTTCCGAAAGCGTCAGTTTCGCGGTCGACAAGAACACGGCGTTTAAAGCGCCGGTCAAATGCAACGCCAAGCAATGTCTTGTGCAAGGCGCGCTGCCGGCCGAAGCCGTGGAACAGCTGCGCACCGGCCGAACGCTTTCGCTCATCTATACGGTCAAGGACCGCCGGCAGCAGGACCGCAAGATCCGCATCGACCAGTTGCTGCACGGCTTCCGTCAATCGTTCGACGCGATGTCCCGCGCCATCGCCGCTTAGGCAAGATCGCCCAGTTCGCGGAGCAACGGGCTCAAGAACGTCTCGTAGTTCCGCCACCGCTGAACCGACGAACCGTAGATCGGCTGGCGCACCTGCCGTGCGCTTGCGGTCTTCACCGGCCGCTCAGTCCGGTGGAAGTCGAGCACGCCCGGGCTCCACGCAAGCCCACAATGCTCGAGAATACGCCGCGCTTGTCCCTCGGTGTCGGCCACGACGTCCTCGTATTGAACGTCAAGGAACGCATCCTTCGGCAGAACCGAGCGCCAATGCGCCATCAGCCCGTGATAGGCTCGATAGTACCGCCCGAGTTCGGCCAGGTCGTAGGTCTGGTTCTGTTCGCCCGCGAACAGCTTTGAAAAGCAAGACACGCACGTGTCGACGCCGTTGCGTTTCGTGTGAATGATCTTCGCACCCGGCAGTGCCAAGTGAATGAGCCCCAGGAAATAGAAATTCGACGGCATCTTGTCGGTGATGCGCTCGGCCCCCGGCGCGTGCTTCTCAAGCTTTGCCACGTACGCTTCGCCGACCTTCGCCAGTTCGTCGGCTGAAAGCACAGGCACAAACTCGGGGTATGCCGCCTGCTGTCCGTCGCGATTGCGCACGCTGTTGATTGTGTCGTTCATGTCTTTGAGTTCGCCCGCGCCGGTCACGCGGGGGTGGCTCGCCAGAATCTGCTCAACCAGCGTCGTCCCCGACCGTGGCATGCCGAGCACGAAGATTGGCTTTTCCGATGCAAATCCGCCGCCCGCCTTCGCGCGCACGAGATCGGCCGTGAAGGTCTGTCGAATGCGGTCGAAGAGGCCCTGCACGACGGGCTCGTCGTAGCTGATAGTTTTGCGCTTCAACGCATTCGCGCGGATCAGGTAGGGAAACCCTTCATCATAGCGTTTCAGATCGTCGTAGGCCTTGGCCGCCGCGAACCCCGCATGCATCTGATCGTCTTCTTTGAGCGTTTCGATCTTCGCCAAAAACCCTTCAAGCACGACCAAGTGCTTGTCGTCGTTCGCGCGGAACTTCTTGGCATCCGACAGGTTCACGTAGACGCCGACCGTGTCCGGCTGCAGGGAAATTGCTTTGTCGAATGCGCCGAGCGCCTCGTCGAACCGCCCAAGTTCTTTCAGCGCGTTGCCCATATTGTTGTACGGATCGGCAAATTCCGGCTTGAGCGCGATGGAGCGCTTGTAGGCTTCGATCGCAGCCGACGCCTGACCTACCTCGAACAGCGCGCGCCCCATCATGTTGTGCGTTTCCGGCTTCTCGGGCTTGAGCGCCAGCGACTTTCTAAGCGCCTCCAACGCCAATTCCGGCTTCTTCTGATCGACGTAGACTGCACCGAGATAAGAAAGGGCATCGGCGTTCTGCGGGTCGATCTTCAGAACCCGCTGCACGGTCGCAATCGCCTCGTCGTATTTCTTCAAGTCCTTCTGCGCGAGAATGAGATTGTTCAAAGCCTCGATATACATAGGCTTTAGCTCGACCGCGCGCCGGTAGGAGAGTTCCGCATCCGCGTGCCGTTCCATATCGCGCAGCACACTGCCCAGATTGTTATGCGCCTCGGCGTAGGTTGGATTGATCGCGAGCGCGCGCCGGTACTCGCCCTCCGCCTCTTCGTAGCGCTTCATTTGCCTGAGCGCGTTTGCCCGGTTGCTGATGGCCTCGGCAAAACGCGGCCGAAGCGCGATCGCCTTCTCATACCAGCGGACGGCTGTCTCGTAGTTGGCAATGTCGAAATAGGCGATGCCCAGATTATTGTTTGCATCCGGCGCATCGGCTTTCAGAGCAATCGCCTTCAGCCCATGTTCGATCGCCTTTTCCGGTTGCCCGAGCCGCCGGTACATCTCCGCAACATTCGCTTGCAGCATATGCAGGTTCGGATTGACGCTAAGCGCGCGCTCGATCAACTGAACGGCGAGCGGCATCTTTCCGACCTGATACGCGAGAATCGCAAGCTGGTGTAACGCTTCCGTATCGTTCGGCCGCTGCTGCAGAATTTGCCTGAGAACGCCTTCGGCCTGTGCCAGCCGTCCGGCTTGTTGATGCTGCGCGGCCAATTGCAATGCTTGCGCAGAACTCATCCGTTGACCGGTTTGAGGCGCCTTCACCGGCTGGGCTTTGTTCATTGTTGTGTCCGTCTGAGGGGTATTTTCACGCACGAAGCCGCTCGGTAACGCGTTGAACGACGCTGTCCCACGCACCCGCTTGCGGCTGGCGCACAAGGTCGAGTGTCGGATACCAGGGGGAATCGGCTCGCTTCTCGAGCCAACGCCATTCGCCGGCGTGCGAAAGCATGACGATCCCGCGCCTCGCCATCGCGCCGGTCAAATGCGCGATCGCAGAATCGATTGTAACGATGCAGTCGAGCCCCGCGATGACGGCGGCCGTGTCGCTGAAATCCTTGATGTCGGCCGCAGCATCGACAACGCGCGCACGCGCCGGATGCTTCGCAAGTTGCTCTTGCCCCGAACCGACCTGCAGCGACACGGGCAGAATATTCTCAAGCTGCAAAAGCGGCGTAAGCGCGTCCAGCCCGACTGATCGCACCCGGTCGCTCGGGTGTGCGGGCCGTCCCTGCCAAACGAAGCCGACCTTCTTGCGTCCCTTCGCCGCCCCGTCGAGCCGCGTGCGCCAGGCTGCAGCCTTTGCCGGATCGGCACTGAGATAGGGCACCTTCGCCGGAATTGTTTCCAAGGTCGTTCCGAACACCATCGGCAAGCTGGAAATCGCGATCTGATAGTGGAACGGCGGCAACTTTTCCCAACGCTCTTGCGTCTCGTAAGTCTCGCCCGCGACGTTTGTCATGATCGAGCGGATTTCGGGTCCCGAACCGATAACCACAGCGGCTACCCGCTCGCGCACCAGCGGAAGATATCGCGCAAACTGGAAGCAATCGCCGAAGCCTTGCTCGCAAATCACCAGCAAGCGGCTGGATTTGAGCGGCATGCCGTTCCACACCGGCTGATTGAACTTAGGCAGAATGTCTTTGGTGTTGGCGAGCTTGTAGCGCCATTCGTACTCTGCCCAACCGGCACGAAACTCGCCTTTCATCAACAGAGCATGCGCAAGCCCCAGATGCGCGCGCGGCAATTGCGGCCGGCGTGCGACCGCGTGCTCGAACGCAGTGAGCGCCAGATCGTGCTCGCCCAAGGCGCTGTAGGTATCGCCGAGGTCCGAGATCGCCTCCGGGACCGTGCCGATCCGCACGGCCGCCTCTCCGGCCTCGCGCGACTCCGGCAAACGCCCCTGCATGCGCAACGCTCGGCAAAGGTTCATGAGCGCCAACGCGTCTGTGTTCGAACCCGTGAGCGACTCCCGAAGGATTTGAATAGCCTTCGCAGGATCGCCCCGCCGCTCGGCAATTGATGCCAACACCTGCATTGTTTGCGGTTGCTTCGGCTGTTTCTGTAGAACGGCCAGCGCGATCTTCTCGGCGGCGTCGATCTGACCCTTCGCGCACAGCGCCTGCGCTTGCTTGACCGCGTCCGCGAGCTTCATGCGCACCGGTTCGCCTTGCCCCTGACCCGTCACCGATGCTGCCGCCAAATTGGTCATCGAGAACGCGTCCGCGAATCCTTAATCAAAGGTTAAGGCAACGTATTGCACGCAGGATTCCGCGCGCATAGCCGGAACACCTGGTCAATTCACAACTCCACACGCAGATATAGAAACGCCACGCTCTTTAACTACCTGGTGTAGAAAAATCACTACGTTTGGCAGAATGCGTTAACCGCTACCCCCACTGATAGACGCGAATCGTTAACCCACGTATCCCGGATTCGAGGGTTGATTCGGTGGATTCCGGGGGGAATGCGCAGCCCATCCTGCGCCCCGCGTTTCCAGCCAGCCAACCAGTTTTGTCACCGCTGGGGAGCGCACCGCTTATGATCCGCATTCGTTCGAACAAGTTGTTGTCAGGCGTCTCGACGCTCGCCGTCATGGCCGCCTTCGGCGCCGCATTTCAACCGGTGCACGCTGCCCCTCTGGTGATTCCTGCGGGCCCAAACCCACCGGTCGTCGTCACAGGCAACACGACATCCTCCGTGACTATTTCGCCCGGCGCGATCGTGGCCGCCGACGGCAGCGGCAACAGCTTCACAAACTCCGGCTCGATCTTCGGCGCCAATACGGCACTCTCGATAAATCAGGCGATCCTATCCGGCGGAATTTCGAATACGAACGACATGTTCGGCAACTTGTACGGCATCAACATTTTCAGCAACTCTCTCGTCGGTGGCGGTATTTCGAACAGCGGATCGATCGCGGGAAGCAACACCGGTATCTGGATTAACAACTCGTTCGTCGACGGCTCAATCACCAACTCGTCCACCGGAGTTATCGCGGGCGGCACCGGCGGCCTAAATTTGAGCGGCACGACGGTCATCGACGGCGATATCACGAACGACGGCGCGATCAGCGGTACGTTCGGCGTTCAACTTGCGGGATCGACGGTGCTGACCGGCGGTATCGTCAACACCGGCGCGATTTCAGGGTCGTCCGCAATTCAAGCGAACGGCGTCGCCTTGCTCGGCTCGTCCGTCGTCGCCGACGGCGCGATCACGAACACGGGCCAAATCCAGGCGTTCTTCGCCTTGAACGCAAATGCCATCCTCATCAATACGACAGGCGCCCTCGTCGGAAACATCGACAACAGCGGTCTCATCGGTGCCGGCAGCGCCGGTTCCGCGGTCGGCATCAACTTGCAGAGCGGCGTCATCGCCGGGTCGATCATCAACCAAGCCACCGGACAGATCACCGCAAGCTTCGCCACGACGGCGACGGCAGTACGGCTCAGTGGCGGAACCGTTGCGGGTAACATTGACAACTCCGGTCTGATTTCGGGATGGGACGGAGGCATCGTCGTCAGCGGCGCGACGGTCGCGGGCAAAATCCTCAACCAGTCGACCGGCGTCATCAGCGCCACGACATCCGGCGGCGCGGCGATCGTGCTTTCCGGCGGCAACGTCGCACAAGGCATCGACAACCAAGGTCAGATTCTTGCGAACGCTTCCAGTGGTGCCGGCATTCTCTTGATCGGCGGCGCGTTGCAGAATGGGATCACGAACTCGGGAACGATCTCGGCCACCGGGACAGGCGGTACGGCCATTGGCATGTTCGTCGGCACCTTCTCCGGCGGAATAGTGAACACCGGCACCATTCAGGGCGACGATGCAGGTATCGTCGTCAACGGCGCGACGTTCACTGGCGGTATCGCGAACAGCAAAACGATTTCGGCGGCCAGCGGCGTGGCTGTCGGCGTATACGGCACGGACCTCGGCGGCGACTTCGTGAACGACGGCGATGGTCTGATCAGCGCGACCGGCGGTGCCGGCTTCAGCTGGACCGGCGTGGATTTCACTGGCAGCGTCCTCAACGACGGCGCAATCACGGCCAGCAACCAGGGCATCATCATGCTCGGCACCGGCACGATCACCGGTGACATAACGAACGGCGGCGACATCACCGCTTCCTCGGCCATCGCCGTGACGGCGGCGCTGCTCGACGGCTCGGTCACGAACACCGGCGGGTTGACCGCCTTGACCGGCAACGGCATCACGCTGAACGGCACGATCACCGGCGATGTCCTGAACGACGGCAAAATAACCGCGGTCGCAAACGGCATCTTCATCAATGGCGTCGTCCAAGGTGCGCTCACGAACTCCGGCGGCATCGACCCTGCAATCGGCATCAACATCGACGGTCAGGTCGTCGGCGGCATCTTCAATTCCGGCGACATCACGGCCTCGTTGACAGGCATCGATCTTTCCGGTGCAACGGCGGCGCACACCATCACGCAATCCGCGGGTTCCATCCAATCTCCGCTGATCGCCCTCAACCTCGTCAATGGCTTCAACGACACGCTGAAGGCGCAGGGCGGATTGATTTCCGGAAACATCAACGGCGATGGCTTCGACGCATTCTCGCTGGAGACGACCGGAACGTTCGCCTACACGAACGGTGTCGCGAACATCTACCATCTCGACGTAGCTGCAGCGGCGACCGGCGACTTCCTGATCGGCACCGACACGCGCGGCATCGACGGCGCGGGAGCCACGATGAACGTGGATCACGTTTTCTACTTTGCCGGTGCGGCACCGCGCGTTTACCTGGACGACAACTCGACGATCAACGCGACGAAC
The DNA here is from genome assembly GCA_031378595.1 of Alphaproteobacteria bacterium. Lineage (GTDB taxonomy): Bacteria > Pseudomonadota > Alphaproteobacteria > Micropepsales > Micropepsaceae > SZUA-430. The sequence continues at coordinate 16,123 of JANNEL010000216.1, read as the reverse complement.
GGATTCGGGCCCACGGCCGGTTCGACGACCGAGTTCTTCCTGACGACAACTACGGCGACGCACGGCCTCATTGCGGCCGGCACGGTCAATCTCAACGGCACGCTCGCGGCATATCTCGATCCGGTCACGTTTGCGGCCGCACCATTGCTGACGACGACGACGCTGACCTACGACGACGTAATCACCGGCACCCGCACCGGCACGTTCTCGAACGGCACGACGTTGACGACCTCTTCGCCCTTCTTCGTGGGTACGATCGTCTACAACGCTGCTGACGTGGATATTACGATCAACCGGCTCGCGTTCGGCGACGTTCTGGTGGCCGAGTCGCACAACCAACAGGCCGTCGGTACGGCACTGGAAACGATCTACCTCGCGGGCGGCTACTCGTCTGACCTACAGGACGCGCTAACGGCGCTGCTTTCCGCCGCCACCGCGGCAGAGGCACAGGGGCTGCTGATCGAACTGTCCGGCTCGCAACATGCGCAAGTCGGTCAAGCGGTGCAAAACATCACCGGCTCGATCAACAGTCTGGTGCGTGAGCGCTTGGACGGCGTTCTTCTCAGCGAAGACGGCGTGCGCATGTCCGGCACACCGGGTCAACGCTACGCGCAAGCTATGGCCGTCGCATCCGATGCGGCCGGTTCCGGCCTGCGCGGCAGCCAAGGCATGAGCCGCGGCGCCAGCGGCTGGTCGGTCTGGGGCCGCGCCTTCGAGAACGAGATCAACGTGGATACAGATGCCGACGCATCGGGCTACGATCACGACTCGCAAGGCGGCATCGTCGGTGTCGACTATGCGACGAGCCCAAACACGACGATCGGCGCCGCGGCTGCCTACGCAACATCGGACGTGTGGTTCGACACGACGCCCGACACGGCCGATATCGAATCTTGGCAGGTCAACTTGTTCGCTTCGTACGGCTTCGGTCGCTTCTACCTCGACGGCCAGGGAAGTTACGCCTGGCACGACATCGGCACCCTGCGCTCGATCGATCTGCCGGCGCCTGCGGGCTCCGACATAGCGACCGCGAGCTACAACGCGTCCGCGTGGTCGGTTAACGGCGAACTTGGCGCGATCTGGCGCCTGGGCCGCGTGAACGTGCAGCCGTCGGTGGCGGTCGCATACATCGACTCAAGCGCCGACAGCTTCACGGAAAGCAGTACGGCGGGCTACGCGTTGAGCGTGGATGGCGCCGACGGAGAAAGCCTGTCGACGACGTTGGCTTTACGTGCGTCCGGCCAGTGGATGATGGCCAAGACGCCGGTCGTACCGGACCTCAAGATCGGCTGGCGGCATGAGTACATGGACGACAATTCCAGCTTCTCGGCCGCATTCATCGACGATCCGTCGGTCGTGATGTCGATTGTCTCCTCGCAGGTGAAGGCCGACAGTCTGGTCATCTCCAGCGGCGCCACGTTTGGCGTGACGACGAACTTCGAACTCTTCTTCGACGTCAACGGCCAGTACAATGCAGACGCATCGCTCACGAACGCCTCGGGCGGCGTCCGCTTCACCTGGTAAGCCTGCGAATCACCTCCTCCATCGCCTGCACAAAGGGCGGCCGTCAGGGCCGCCCTTCGTCGTTTCTGTGATCTTCCGACCACATTGCACGCCGCACAAAACGAACTTCTTAGCGAAATCCCAATGCTGCGGGACGCGATTAAGACCTTGGTAGGATTAACCACCTATCCCCGAACGTGACGATGTTTCGACTGGCGATGGGTTGGCCGCGTTCTGGGGCAGGGCGCGGCCGGCCATTCCTCGATCATCAAGGTGTTCACGTTAGGGGAAGTTCATGCGCGCTCGTTCGACCAAATTATTGTCCGGGGCATCCGTCGTTGCCGTGATTGCGGCGCTCGGATCGGCCAGCCCGGCTACCGCTTCGCAAACCGTCTCGGGGCCGTTGCCTAGCGATGCGATCGTCAACACGCAAACCGATTGGGTCCGCATCGACACCAACGCGACGGTTTACGCCAACGCGGACGGCGACAGCTTCTACAACGGCCTCAACATGAGTGCGCCGACCGACGCACTCGTGGTCGACAGCAGCTACCTAGCCGGTGCGATCACGAACGTCGGCCAGATGCTGGCCGTGGGCAACGCAATCTCGGTTCAAGCGAACGCGCAGGTCGACGGCGGCTTCTCCAACGCCGGCACGCTGGACGGCGGTCTAAACGGCTTTGTACTCACCGGCGACAGCTCGCTCGACAGCGGGTTTCTAAACGACGGCACGATCCTCGGTGGCGCGGCCGCGGTTCTCTTGGGCCTTAACAGCGACATCAACGGCGGCCTCACGAACAACGGCTTGATCGAGGGCGCGATCGGCATCGACATGAGCGGCGCCGCGTTCGAGCTCCGCGGCGGCATCGCGAACAGTGAAGACGCGATCATTCGCGGCACGGCGACGGCCGCGATTCAGGTCAGTGGCGCGGGCGCGCAACTGAAGGGCGGCATTACGAACGACGGCTTGATCCAGGGCCAAAACGCGGCGAACGGCATCCAGCTAACGAACGGCACGATCGCCGGCGGCATCACGAACAACACGGGCGCGATCATCGAAGTCACCGGCACCGCCGCAACCGCAATCATTGTCAACGGCGCGACGTTCAACGGCAACATCACGAACTCCGGTCAAATTCTGGCCGACAACACGAGCTCCTATGGTGTCGTTCTTACGGGCGCGACCGCCTTCACAGGTAGTATCGTCAACAACGCGACGGGCCGGATCAGCGCCGACTACACAGCTGTCATCGTTGGCGGGACCTCGTTCACCGGCAATGTGACGAACGACGGCGACATCTTCTCGGCCAATGGCGACGGCATCGTAGCCAACGCGACCGCGTTCGCCGGCACGATCACGAACAACGCGCAGATCGACGCCGGGGTCGACGGTATCGTTGCAAGCGGCGCGGCGTTCAATGGCAACATCGTCAACAACGACGCCATTAACGCAGGGAGCAACGGCATCAATGTCGCCGGTCCGGTCACCGGCACGATCACGAACACGGGCGCGATCGAAGGCGGCGTCGACGGTATTCAGGTGTTCGGCTCGGTATCGGGCGGTATCGTCAACTCGGGTAACATCGTTGGCCTGACGGGCGCCGGCATCAATGTAGCCGGCGCGACAGCGGCGACGATAACGCAGACGGCGGGCCTCATTCGCGGCGGTGACGGCGGCGTGACTGTGGGCACGGCGCTCAACCTCGCCAACGGCTCCACATTCAATGGCGACGGCGGCACTCTCGACGGTGATGTCGTAGGCGGTGGCACCGACGACTTCATCATGCATGCTTCCGGCACGTTTTCGTACCTGCGCGGCACGGCGACAGGCCTCGACCAGTTCGACATGTTGGGCTCGGGAACGGCCGTCATCGGCGGCGCGTTGCGCGGCTCGACGGGCGCCGGCGCCGCAATCGCTGCGACAAGCATGACCCTGGGCGGCGAGGGCACGGTCTATATCGACGACGATACGACGATAAACGTCGGCACCTACACGCAAACCGACGGCACGCTCGAATTCCAGCTGACGTCGAACACGTCAGCCGGGAACTACGGCACGATCACGGCCGGCACGGCGACCCTCGGCGGGCGAATCGCGGCCTACGTCCAAGGCAACACGTTCGGCTCCGCAGGCTTGAACACGTTCACCTACCAAGACGTAATCCTGGGCGCGACAGCGGGCACGTTCACGAACTTTGCCACCATCGACACGAACTCGATCTTCTTCAGCGGATTCGCAACCGTGAACCCAGGCGACGTCGACATCACGCTGACTCGTCAAGGCTTCAGCACGGCGCTCGCGCTGACCAGTCTCTCGCAAAACCAAACGACGATCGGGACCACGCTCGAAGGTATCTATAGCGCCGGCGGCTACAGCGCCGACTTCACGGATCTCTTCAACTACCTCTTGAGCATCCCGGCCGGTTCCGAAGCGGAAGTCGCGCGCGTCTACGACGACATAGGCGGCTCCGAACATGCCAGCGTCCAAGAGGCGGGCTTGCGCGTCAGCGAAGGCTTTAACGACGCCATCGGTGCGCGCCTCAACGACCTGCGCGGTTCGGGCGGCATGGCGATGGCTGAGTTGGCACTGCGCCGCTACGCCGATGCAACGCCGGCGAACGTGTCGAGCGACGCCCCGTCCCGCCCGATGGGCATGCGCGGCGGCATGTCGATCTGGGGCCGCGGCTACGGCGCCTGGACGGAGAGCGACGGCGACGCCGAAGCGGCCGGTTACAGCCAAGACACCGGCGGCTTCGCGGGCGGCCTCGACTTCGCTGTCGACAGCCGCTGGAACATCGGCGGCGCGATCGGCTGGTCCACGACCGACGTCGAGTTCGACACGCTGCGCGACAGCGCCGACATCGACACATTCCAGTTCGCAGGCTACGGCGCCTACAATGCGAAAACCTGGTACGCCGACGCTCAAGTCGGTTTCGGCTTCCACGACATCAGCTCGACGCGGCTGATCGACGTGACCCTGAACCCGCCGGTGGTCGCCTCCGCGAACTACGACGCGAATGCGTTTGGCGTGCGTACGGAAGCGGGCATGATCTTCGACAGCGGGCGCATCGACTTCACGCCGTTCTTAGGTCTCGCCTACGCCTCGACATCGACCGACGGTTTCGTCGAATCCGGCGCCGGCGCCTTCGACTTGCTGGTTGCAGATTCCGACGCCGACAGCCTGGCAACCACGTTGGGCTTGCGCCTCTCCGGCGCGTGGGCTGCGGGTGGTGTGCGCCTGGTGCCGGTAGCCGAAATCGCCTGGCGTCACGAGTTCATGGACGACAATCAAGCCTTCTCGGCCGCGTTCCTCGAAGACCCGGCGACGCAGTTCCAGATCATCTCGGCCGAACAGGCACGCGACACGATTGTCGCGAACCTAGGCCTCGGCGCGCAGCTTTCGAAGAGCGTCACCGTCTTCCTCGACTACAACGGGCTGTTCTCGAGCACGATGAACACGCACGCGGCGTCCGCGGGCCTCCGCGCCACCTGGTAGCGCAAACGACAGTCGAAAACGAAAGGGCGGCCTCACCCGCCGCCCTTTTGCGTTGGATGCTACCGTCGAGCACGCAGGGTTACACAACCGCCGCAGTGTTTCCCGCTAAGGCGCAAAGCCGCAAAGAAGAAAGAGCCACCCTGGCGCCGTAGGCGTTATTCAACCGCCCAACGGGCGCTTCGCGCCGAAGGAGTCATCATTCTTTCTTCTTTGCGGCTTTGCGTCTTTGCGGGAAAGGACGCTGACTTACCACGACCACCGCCGTCGAAGAGAGCACACGAGTTCTTCGTGACCTTTGTGGCTTTGAAGTCGCGCTCCTACTCCGGCCCGCCCTGACCGTCCTTGTCGAGTGCCGGGATCGCGGGCAGCGCCTGTGCAAGCTTTACGAGCTGCACGAACTCGGAGCGGTAGCCGAACGTATCGCGCCCCTTGGCGCCGTTCGCCAACTCGGCCACATCCTTGTAACCGAAGTTCTTCATGTAAGGATCGTTGCGGAGCAGTTGCCCGAACCCGGCCACTGCCGCCGCGAACCGCAGATCCTCACCCGCGCCGAGGACGTCTTCGACCTTGTCGCGATCGGTCACGGGCCGCTCGATCAAGCGGCTCTGGTTTTCCGCCGGCAGCTTGTAGCGCATGCGCAGGAAAGCGATTTCGCCGGTCGCGCTCGCCGCAACTGCGGGGGCCTTCGACTGATACCGCAGCGGATCCATCAAATGCCCGTTCGATCCCGCAGGCACGATCTCATAAAGCGCAGTCACCGTGTGACCGGCACCGATATCGCCCGCATCGACTTTGTCGTTGTTGAAATCTTCCCGGTTGAGCAGCCGCGTTTCATAACCGACCAGCCGATACTCGCTCACCCGCGCCGGATTGAACTCGACCTGGAACTTCACGTCCTTGGCGATTGTGAACAACGTGCCGCCGACCTGCTCAACCAGCACTTTGCGCGCCTCGTTGATCGTGTCGATATAGGCCGCGTTCCCGTTGCCCTTTTGCGCCAACTTCTGCATCAGCGCATCGTTGTAGTTGCCGGTCCCAAAGCCCAGACAGGTGAGCGTTACACCGCTTTCGCGCTCGCGCGTCACGAAATCCTCAAGCTGGTTCGGATCGGTGATGCCGACGTTGAAGTCGCCGTCCGTGGCCAGGATCACGCGGTTGACGCCGTCTTTGACAAAGGCGGATCGCGCCAGCTGATAGGCTTGGCGAATGCCTTCGGCGCCGGCGGTGGATCCACCCGGCGTCAGATCGTCGATCGCAGCCAAGATCTTGCCCTTCTCGGACCCCGGGGTCGGCTCCAACACCGTGCCGGCCGCGCCCGCATAAACGACGATCGAGACACGATCCTTCGCATCGAGTTCGTTCACCAGCATCCGCATGGCCTTCTTCACGAGCGGCAGCTTGTTCGGCTCGTCCATCGATCCGGACACGTCGAGCAGGAACACCAGATTGGCCGTCGGCCGCTCGCTGCGCTGAATGTCGAAGCCCTTGATGCCGATATGCACGATCTGCGTGTCGGGATTCCACGGCGTCTGATAGACGGCAACGGACGGCCGGAACGGCTGCGCGCGATTGTCGGGCAGGGGATAGCTGTAGTCGAAATAGTTCACCATCTCTTCGATGCGAACGGCATCGGCCGGCGGCAGCGCGCCGTCGTTCAGGAACTTGCGCACAACGGCGTAGGACGCCGTGTCGACGTCGGCAGAAAATGTCGAGACCGGCTCTTCGCTGACGAGCTTCACCGGGTTGGGCTTCGCGTCCGGGAACTTATCCGTCACCTCCGGTTTCGGCAGCATCATGGGTGGCGGAGGGGGCGCATAGGCGTAGCCGGTTACGCTCGGCTCTGGCGCTGCCGCATCGTTCGCCGTCAGGGCGTCATTCTCCTTCGGGCCGGCGACGCGGCCAACCTTACTTTTCTCGGGCTGCTTCCTGTCGTTGCTGGCGATCTGTTGGTCGCACCCGGCGAGCAACAGCGCGCCAACGAGCAGGGCCGCGATGGCAGCAGACGTGGTCAACGATTGGCGGAACGAAACGCGGGGAATACTGGTCACGGGCTTCCTCCTTCGGGGTCTCTCGAGGGAGAAGCTCAGGCGCAAATGCGCCCCACGAAGGGCGCGCGTGTGGCAATCTTGCGGCGAGCGAACGCATGCCTGGCGGCTTTCCGCCGCAGGCAGGCACTGCGCTCATTATATTGAGTTTACTGCGGCTTCGGCGTGGTTGCAGGCGTCGCAGGTTTCGCCGGCGCGGGTTTCGCCGCTGCAGCCGGCTTCACGGTTGTCGCTGCCGCGGCTGGTTGCGCAGCCGCTTTCACGACCATCTTGCCGTCTTTGCAATCCTTGTCCGCGATCTTGTGCGCCATGTTGTACTCGCACACCGCGTTGTTGAAGCCGTTGCCGACCGCTTCTTTCTCGTCTTGGCTGACTTTCAAAGCTGTCGCGAGTAGGCGTTTGTCTGCGGTGGTGAGAACGGTGGCATGCGTCTCCACGAGCTTCCAAACGCATTCCTGATAAACGTCCGCTTGCGTGATGAAGCTCGTGACTTGGAACTTCGCTTCTTCCAGTTCCTGTTTCGACGCGATCTTGCCGTTCAAATCGACAAGGCCATAAGGCGCCGATCCGCACTTCTCGCCAAGCTCTTTCTTGATATCGACGGCCTTCGGCGCCTTCCCCGGGCTGTCCGCGGCAAACGCGGCACCGGCAAACAACACGGAAACGGTCGCAGCAACGAAGAGAACCCGCATGGCACAAAACCTCGACAACCCAGGGACGATGAAGGAGGGGTCTATACCCCAAATCGGCGCCACAAATCCACGGCCGAATGTCTGATCTTAAGCCCATGGTTTCCGCGGGCCCACCCCGTCAAACCTGCCAGCGCGAGCGAGGTATCAGTGTCGCGGGCGCAACGCCGCCGCCCAGCTTGGAACCGCCACGCCCGCTTCATAGCGCGTCACACATTCGATCAGGCTCGCGATGTCGAAGCCGTGGGCATCCGCGATCCTGCGCAGATAGGCCTCGCTGTGCCGGTAGCGCCGCTTTTCGCCCAAGCCGAAGTCTTGGTCCTCGCCCTTTTCTGTCGTGAACAGCCACAGTCCGTGGTGTTTCAACCGCGCACGCACGACAGCGAACAGCTTCGAGAGATCGCCGAGATAGACGAGTACGTCGGCAGCAACGACGATATCGAACGTCCAATGGACGTATGCTTCGATATCGCCTTCGATCAGCGTGTCGTAGATTTTCAGTTCCCGCGCCCTCGCCAGCATCTTCGGCGACAGGTCGACACCGGTCAGTGACTTTGCAATTGGCTTGAAAGCAAGCCCGCTCAAACCGGTTCCGCAGCCAAGATCGAGAATGTCGAAGCGCGCGTTCGGGTCGATCAAGAGTCCCGCCAAGTCGCGCAGGATGCCGGGCGCTGCGTAACCAAGTTGCGCGCGCATACGCGTGTCGTAGTCGGCGGCGAACTGATCAAACAGATGACGTACATAGCCGGGATTGGCTCGATTTGCGGTTCGCATCCGTGCCGCGGCCGCGCGTAGCTCCTCGGCCGTAGCCTCACCGACGCCATGAAGAGCCACCGCTGTCTCCGCCTCAGCCTCGGCCTTGTCCGGCTCGCCCGCCTCAAGCCACAGCTGCGCCATCTTCCAATTCGGCCGGCCATCCCTCGGCGAAAGTCGCACCGCACGCTGAAACTCGCCGATCGCGGCAGGCAGAGCTCCCGCCGCTGCCAGCGCTTCGCCGAACGCGAGCACAATCTCCATCGTGTTCGGCGACAGCAGATCGGCCTCCCGCAACACAGCGATAGCCTCGGCAGTATCACCCACTGCAACAAGGGCGCGCCCCAAAGCCACACGCGTCAGCGCGCCGCCGCGCCCCGCCGCAAGCATCGCGCGGGCGCGCTCGACGACTTCGCCGGCGCGGCCCGTCGGAATAAACTCGAACACGACGCCGAGCGGATCGCGGCCGAAGTCTTCGATGGTTAGGTCTTGAGCGTGCATTTGCCGTTGTTGATCACGACGACGTCGCGCTCCTTCACTTTCGACCGGAACGACACGACGTTCCCGTCCTTCCACATCTCGGTCACGATGGTCTCGCCCGGAAACACCGGCGACGAGAAACGCACGTCGAACCCTGCGATCATCGTGTGATCGTAGTTGCAGATCGTCTGCAAGACGCCCCGGCACACGGTTCCATAGGTGCAAAGCCCATGCAGGATCGGCCGTGGGAACCCTGCCATCTTGGCGATCTTCGGATCCGAGTGCAGCGGGTTGCGATCACCGGAGAGGCGATAGAGCAGCGCTTGATCGACCCGCGTGTCCGTCTCGCACGTCGCATCCGCTTTCCGTTCCGGAATGGCGTGCGGTTCCGGACCGCCGGTGGACGGCCCGCCGAACCCGCCATCGCCGCGCGCAAAAATGGTGCCGCCGAGCGTGCAGAGTTTCTCGTTCGTGTCTTTCAGGCGAATAACTTTCTCGGTGTAGATCAATGCGCCCTTGCCGGCGCCCTTGTCGACAGCGGCGACCACGCGTTCATCGGCAATGATGGTTGCCGACGCTGGCAGCGGCTTGTGCACCGTCAGGCGTTGCTCCCCGTGCACCACCATCAAATAGTTGATCCCGGCCTGACCGATCGTCCGCTGCCCCCAAGCGATGACGGTTGCCAAAGTTGGCACGGTCTTCAAACCGTTCTCGTACACGAACGGCAATTCCGCCTCGTTCATCGGATCGCGCCCCATCCCGACGCCGAGCGCGTAGAGCATCGTCTCCCTGTCGCCGTAACTGAAAACGTCGCCTTCCGACTTCAACGACATTAGGCCGTCATAGGTGACAGGCATAGGGACTCCTCCGAGTGTTAACGTGTGTCACCCAAATCAACCTCAGAAGCAGTGTGCGCTGCAATAGAGATATCGCTTGTGGACCGGCACGCGCGCGTTATGCTGTCACCCGTATGGTCAAGTTAGAGCCGTCGCTTCGCGAGTCGCCGCAGTCGAGTGCCACGATCGATCGTATCCTGGACGCGGCCGAAGAACTATTCGCCGAACACGGCATCCATGGCACTTCCGTTCGCACGATCACCGAGAAGGCGAAGGTCAACGTCGCCGCGGTGAACTATCACTTCGACAAGAAAGAAAATCTCGTCCGCAAGGTCTTGGAGCGGCGCGCCGGCGATCTTGAGCACATGCGCACGATCGCGCTGGACGCGTTGGAAGCACGCGCCGCGCGCGAAGGCCGCGAACCCGCGGTTGCCGAACTTGTCGAGGCGATGATCGCACCGATCGTCGATTTGGCGTTGTCGGAAACCGGCGGCTGGCAGCACTTCATTCGCTTCATTTCGCGCCTGACCTGGGAGCCTGGTTTCGAACAACTGGAACCCCCGGAAAGCCAGGTCCGCATCTTCGATCGTTTCGAAACCGCCCTGATACGAGCGGTGCCGCACCTGGCTGACGATACGATGATGCGCAAATGGCGCCTCGCCTTCATGCGCTCTGCGACCCAACAATCGCTGATGATGATCACGACGCTGAAAGCGGGCAAGTTTCCCAAGGCAATGCCGGTCGCTGTCGCCGCCGCCGCGACGCCCACTGACACGATCAAACGCGAACTCGCGGCGTTCATCGCCGCAGGTCTGGCCGCGCCGAAACCCTAGCTAGCGCAGGACCTCGCCTTCGAACGGCACCGGCTCGTCTTTGAGCCATGCTTCGACCATGGCGTTCACAGTCTCGGGCGCTTCCTGCTGCACCCAATGCGACACCCCCGGCAAATAGCGCAGCGTCAGATCTTTCACATACGCATCGGTACCGAAAGTTGTCGCTTTGCCCAGCGCCGTGTCCTCTTCGCCCCAAATCATCAGTGTCGACACGTCGACAATCCCGGGTTCGGGGTTCATCGCCTGCCGGCCCGCGCGCACGGCCGCACGGTAATAGTTGACCATCGCGGTCAACGCGCCGGGCTCCAGCGCATTGCGCCGGAACTCGTCGGTGACGGCAACAGGAAAGCGGCTCTTGTCGACCGCCATGTCGCTAAACGCGCGGCCTACCGCCTGCGCCTTGCGCCGCGCCAACACGCGCTCCGGGAGCCACGGAATCTGGAAGAAGAAGATATACCAAGACTTGCGCCGTTGCGCCCACGTGCGCAACTCGCGCGCCATGCAGGCCGGATGCGGCACGTTCATGATCACAAGCCGCTCAAGCGGGCGCGCTTTGCGGATCGCAAAATTCCACGCAATGACGGCACCCCAATCGTGCGCCATCAGCAACGTGTTCTTCGCACCCGCCGCGTCGATCAAAGCCGCAGCGTCCGCGACCAAGTGATCGATGTGATAGTCGGCGACAGCCGGCGGTTTCGACGACTTTCCGTAGCCGCGCAAGTTCGGCGCCCAAACCGTGTAGCCAAGCTCGGCCAGCAACGGCATCTGATGACGCCACGAAAACTTCGACTCCGGAAACCCGTGCAACAGCAGTGCGAACTTGTCGCCCGAGCCGCATTGATCGACCTCGAACGTCAACCCGTTCGCCTTCACCAACACGGTGCGAACCTCAGGTTTCATCACTCGCGCCTCAGGATTTTGTCGACCAACACGTTCCCCCACCACCCGGCGCGGAACTCGGATTTTAGCTTCACGGGGTCGTAGTCACGCTCCATCCACTCGATCAGCGACATGCCCTTCGGCGCACCGAGCGCCAAATATTGCTCGAAGAAATGGTCGATGATGCCCGTCATTCCGGCCCGAACATGCCCGTAGCGCAAGCCCAGCATCCGCATCGCTTTGTCGATCGGCTCGCCCTTGCGGAAATGAAGGTAGAGCACGCTCATCAGCCCGGCCCGGTCCGCGCCCGACTTGCAATGCATGAGGGCAGGGTAGGCGATGCGCTGAAAAAGGTCCTTCGCCCCACGCACTTGTTCGATCGTCGGCGCGCCGCGCGAGGTCACGGTCCAGTTCTCAAGCGCAATCCCCGCCCGCTCGCACGCATCGCGCTCAAGCTGATGAAAGCTCGTGCCGATTCCGCCGCGCAAATTGACGATCGTCTTGATCCCCGCCCGCGCCCGCGCGCGAATCTGAAACGGCCACGGCTGGTTCGTCCGCATCATCTCGTCGGAGATCCAGTGCGCGTTCTGCCACCACAATCGCAAGAACGCATGGTCGCGAAACGTCATGTCGGCAACTGCCGCCAAGCGTCCCGTCGTTTTGCTGAGGTCGTACGCGGTCATGGGGGCGCTGAGATAGCGGCTTACCCCTGAAAACGCAAAGGCCGCTGGCGTGTGGTCCAGCGGCCCTTGGCACGGATGCCCCCTACCCGGGGGTTAGAACAGTTAAAGGTGAAACTGCAATCCCACGTCCACGCTGTGCTGCATGATGTTGGTCTGCATCGTCTCGCCGAAGCTGTTGACGTAGCTGAAATCCTCGGTCCGGAAGTACTTGTAACCGACCGACATCGTCATGCCGTCGCCGATCGGGAACGCGACGCCCGCCATGAGCTGATACGAGAACACCCAGGTCGTATCCTCGCCCTGGAACGTGATTGAGCTATTCGGGTCAGTAATCGCATAGTCGATAAAGGCAGCACCCGCCCCGGCACCGATGTAGGGCACGAACGACGTGTCGAGCATGTTCAAGTCGTAGAACAGGTTGACCATCGCAGTGCCCATCTCGGCATCACCGCCGGCATCGACGATAGTGCCGGCTGGATACGGCGGCGGCGGCACTGCGGGCAGGACGGGCGGCAGAGAGTCGTCGCGCACGATCGTAACGTTGCCGATATCGGCGTGACGGTACTCACCCTCGATCCCAAGGCGGAAATCGTTGCCAACGACCCAACCTATGTCGACGCCCACGGCATAGCCGTCGTCGTAGGTCTCATCGTAGTCGTATAGACCGCTGGCCGGGTTGCTGCGCGTTTCACCGTCGCCGGTCCAGACGTACGAGCCACGCAGGCCCACATAGGCCTCACCGTAAATATTGCCGGCCTGAGCCGTTTCTGCGGAAAGCGCGCCGCCGAGTGCGAGCACGCCAAGTGAAAGAGTGACAAGACGCATCGATCATCCCTTCGAACGAAGAATTCGTTCCGATTAATTCGTTGTTCACTCTGCGGGGGCGTGCTTAAGGCGGGGTTAAATGCGAGGTTAAGCGTTCGTTTACGCCGGCAAGGCGTGCACGAACGACACGGCTGGGCGGGAGGGCGCGCAACGGTCATACCCGCGCCGCGAGCGCCCATATTCCGGCAAAACTTGCAATCGCGGCCCCCGCCGACTAGTTTCCGCACCCGCTCGAAACGAGCGTCGAACGGCCCTCGCGTGGAGCCCCCGCGTGCAGTTGTAGCTCAGTTGGTTAGAGCGCCGGATTGTGGATCCGGAGGTCGGTGGTTCAAGCCCACCCAACTGTACCATTCACTTCATGTACGAACGGATGTCAGGCCCGAAACATGACCGAGCTCGCGGAACGCCGTCTTGAAACCGTACGCAGGCACATGGCTCTCGAATGCGTTCACGACTGGGACGCCGTCATCGCGACGTTCGAGCACCCGCGCTACGAAATGTACGGCACCGGCACCGTTTTCGACGGCGAAGACCAAGTGCGCGGCTACTTCCACGCTTCGCGCATCCCGTTCCCCGATCAGGGCAACGAAGTCATCGCAATCGCCCACGCGGAAAACACCGTGCTCGTCGAATTTTGGTTGACCGGCACGCACCTAGGGCCGCTCAACATAGGCGGCCGCATCGTGGAGCCGACCGGAAAGACGTTTCGCGCCCGCATGGCCGCAACGTTCGAATTCCCGCCGGGCGGCGACAAGATCATCTGCGAGCGCCCGTACTTCGACCCAGCACAGATTGCAAAGATCCTCGCTCTCGCCTGACTCCGGTTGAGCGTGCGCTTCGCCGGACGTCACGGTCGCCATTCTCCGTCGTGCCGAGCAATCGCGATCATCGCCGGGTCCCGGCCTGAGCGCATATCTTCGAGTGTCAGCGGCGCGAAAAGTTCTGGAGCTATGAAGGGTCGCGAGTCGTCCGACGTCCCCCCGCCTTGGAACCACGCGCTCGAAATGCTTCCGGTCAACCGCGTGTTCGGCAATGTGAAAAATGTGTCTTCGCCGTAGAAATTCGGACGCGAACCGGTAGGCTCGCCGACGAAAATGACGTCGGCATGTGTTTCCAGCATAGACGCGAGATTCATCGCCGCCGAAAAAGTTCGCCGCCCGACGATGACGTACAAGCCGCCCCCGTCGGCGATTTGCGGCACGCGCACGATTTCTCGAACAAGCGGCCAGTTCAGTTCGTTGTTGCCGCCGTTGTTATGGCGTAGATCGATGATCAACCTGCGAACACCCCAAGCGCGAATGTGGTCACCGAGTTCCGATGTGAAATCACGATACGTCTTCGATCCATCGTCACCGATCTGGTTGATCTGAGCATAAATTGTTCGTCCGTTGTCCAAACTCTCTATGAAAAATGGTTCGCTCGAACGGGCCAACCACAATGGGAGAGGCGCGGTTCCTCCGAGGCGGGGCCACGCATCAGGCCACCAACGGGTCGAAACATCCCGATCGATCGGGCCGCGTCGCAACGTAACGTCTCGCCTGACGCCCGATGAGTCTTTGACCTCAAGCACGACCTCCTCACCCGCAGACGCGCCCGCAGCAAGGGCCGCGATCTCGGCGAACTGCAACGCTTGAGCTCCAAACCACTTAATAGAGATTTCGTTGTCCCTTGGAAGCAGAGCGTCCATCCGGGCTTCGACATTGCGAATGGGTTGACCGGCGACGCCGAGGATCTACGACTAAGGCGGCATCTGGGAGCGCTGGCGCGACCAAATCGTCGGCGGCGCGCTCACCCCCACGATCGTGAAATAAGCAACTACTGCTGCTGCTGCTGAGCCTCAGCCCCACCCGCATCAGGCCGTTCGACGTTGTTGGTCAGTGGCCGCACGACGCGCAGGAAATCGTCGCGCCGCCGTGGCGCTCGTGCCGGCGTCACGCGGACCGCCACCGCAAGCTCGCCGTTCGCCGGGCCCTTGAACACGCCGCGCGAGGGCGGCACGTCGTTGTAGTCGCGCCCGATCGCGACGCGAATATGCCGCTCGCCGGCGAGCACGTTGTTCGTGGGATCGAAGCCCACCCAGCCCACGCCCGGCACGTACGCCTCCACCCACGCATGCGTGGCGTCGGCGGCGGAGCGGTCGCCCGCATCGCGCTTCGTATAGAGATAGCCCGACACATAGCGCGTGGGGATGCCCCAACTGCGCGCCGTCGTGATCATGATGTGCGCGAAGTCCTGGCAAACGCCCGCGCGCTTCTCGAGCGCGACGTCGATCGGCGAATCCACCTCCGTCGTATCCGGCGAATAGGCGAACGCGTCGAACAGCACGCGGTTGAGCCGCCTGAGCGTCGTCATCGGATCTTCGGTCTTGTTCAAATTGTGCTCGGTCAAGAACGCGGTGAGCGCGGGCGTCACATGCGTCATGCCGTGCGACGCCAGCATGTCGTAGTTCTCGCTGCGCAGTTGCGGCGAGGCGAGCGCAGTCCAAGCGGACGCGTCCACCCACTCCGGCGGCGCCGGCATCGCCATCACCTCGACGTCGGCATCGGCCTCGACGGTGAGCTCTTGATGCTCGCCTGGCACGTCGAAGTGATAGACCGCATTGCCGAAATGGTCGGTATAGGCCTGCAGCCCCGCGCGCGGATTCGTCGCCACCTGAAACGACTGCAACCGCTGAGACCCGTCGCTCTTGGGCTGCATGTAAAGCTGCATCACACTCTCACGCACCGGCGCATCGTACCTATGCCGCGTGACGTGTCGGATGGAATAAAACATCTCAGCGCGCTCCCATCTCAGCGTCGTCAAACCCTCGCGCGTCAGCGCGATATTGATTCAGCTCTAAACACGAAGATCGCAAAGGTTCGCCAAGAGGCACCAAGACCTTGGTGCCTCTTCGAGGACCTTCGTGGCCTTCGTGTTTAGAGCTGAATCGACACCACACCAACCCTTGGCGAGCTTGACGTTGGGTGGCCGGGTCAAGCCCACGGCTGTCCGGTTCGATTTTTCTGGACCGGGCGCATGGTGAGGATTCTTCTGAGGTCTGAAGCGTTTGGCGACGAATCAGACTCGGAAAGGACCCTGCACCATGCGACACGAGAATACTG
>JANNEL010000203.1:0-2615 GCA_031378595.1 Alphaproteobacteria bacterium | reverse complement strand
GGGCGCAGCGTTTTCCCGCGCATGTGGCAGCGCATGAAGCCGGTGGTGGACGGCGCCATCGTCGTCACGCTCGACGAAACGCGCAAAGCCATGCGCTTGATGGCGGAAAAGGCGCGCGTGATCGCCGAAGGCGCGGGTGCTCTGCCGCTCGCCGCCGCGCTCACCGGCAAGGTGGGCCAAGGCCCCATCGTCTGCGTCGTCTCCGGCGGCAATCTCGACCTCAAGAAGTTCGCGGAGCTGATCGATGTCTGAAGCAGACACCCGCATCCGCGATGTCCTGACGTTCTGGTTCGACGCGCCGGGCGACGCATATCACGATAAAACGCGCCCAGAATGGTTTCGCAAAGACGACGCATTCGACGCTGAAATCCGCACGCGCTTCGCAACGCTGATCGAAGAGGCGCTGGAGGGCAGGTTGGCGCCATGGGCCGCGACCGCGGATGGTGCCGTTGCCCAAATCCTCGTCCTCGACCAATTCACGCGCAACACGTTCCGCGACTCCCCGCGCGCGTTTGCAGGCGACACCCGTGCGCTGAGCGCGGCGCGCGCACTGACCGCGGACGGCCGTGACCGCACACTGCCGGGCGTCCGGAGAAGTTTCGTCTATCTGCCTTTCGAGCATGCGGAAGATCTGCAGATGCAGGAAGAATCGCTACGCCACTTCGCGCAGTTGGGGCGCGATGATCCTGAGCTCGCCGATCTCCTCACCTGGGCCGGGCGCCACCACGCGATCGTTGCCCGTTTCGGCCGCTTCCCCCATCGCAACGCGATACTCGGGCGCAAAAGCACGCCTGAAGAGGAAGCATTCCTGAAAGAGCCGGGATCGAGCTTTTAGTGAGCGGCAGCTGTGAGCGCGCGCCCGCCCGCGAAAGACCGAACGACGAGAAGAATGCCGATTGAGATCGCCACCAGTATGAGGGCAAGCGAACTGCCTGAGGCCGCGACCGCCGCGGCGCCGGCCCAACTGATCGACGAAAACGCCTCCGACAATGTCGCAATCCGCGACGACGTATGGCGCCGGCGGAACTGACTGCGTTTCGCCTGCGCGCGAAACCAAAACTGAATGGCCGTCGCAGAAGCAGCCGACGCAAACACACCGAGCACGGCAATGACCGCGGCACCGGGCGAGCTGAAGGCCAAGGCAGCCGCGAACGGACAGAACACGACGGCCACGCACTGCATCACCGCCTCGACCTTCGCGCGCAGCAATTGAGCGCTAGGCACCGGCGCGGTAAGCACCAAATCGGGCGCGTCTTCGCCGCAAAGCGTCAGCCATGCCAACCCGCCCGAAAGCTGTCCGGCCGACATCACAAGAACTGGCACCAGGATCACCGCAATACTGCTGTCGTCGCCAAAGCTGTGCCAGAGCATGAGCGCGGGCGGGATCAGGTAGAGCAACTGGAGCAGCGATTGCGACAACAGCCACGGATCGCGGATGAGGAGCAATCGTTCCTTGCGCCGCAACGCCGCCGACGCGGCCTGAACGAGAAACCCGCGCGGAGTGCCATGGTTTGCGGAGGTCGCGCGCGAAACGCCGGACGCTGCCACCACATAATTTGCAAAGCGCGGCACGAGCAACGCTGTCGTCACCGCGAATACGACGATGCTCAGAAAACCGACGACAACCATCGACGAAACATCGCCAAGCGCAGCCCGCGCCGGCCACCACGCTAAACTGTCGACGGCGGGAACATGGGCTAACACCGTCTCGGATCTGAGAAACGAAAGCCGCGACATCGTTCCCGTCGAAAACAGTGCCGCGATCTGCAGGCCGATAACGAACAAACCCCCGATCACAGCGCCCACGATTTGCGCAACGAGACGCGTGCGCCGCGGTCCAATGATCTGAAACATTGCGGCGGTAAGCGCCACCGCCAACGCCGTTGCGACAAGCGACACGGCGATGACGACGCTATAGGCGCCAAGCCAGTGCGGGCCGCTCTGCCAAGCCATGACGTTGATGAACGGTCCGATGAAGAGCAACGACATCGCGCCGACCGACAACGCAATCGCGCAGATCCGGACGGCGAAAAGCCGATGCGCCTGCGCCGGCGAACTCAAAATCAACTCGAGGTCGGAGCGCGTATAGAACGTGCGCGTCACGCTCTCCATCGCTTGCGAAAGAATTGCGGAGCCCGAAAGCAATAGTCCCGCCGTCACGGCGACAAGCGTCGGCAAATTGTTCGGTACGCCGGCACCGGCGACTTGCCGCAACGCGAAATACGCGGCCACATGCATAAAGACGACGAAGACACCGACGCCCATTGCGACTTTTCGCAACCGCTCAGCCTTACCGCCCGTGAGCATCGCCAGCGCCTCGCGCCAAGCGAGTCGCAATTCGTGCGCGGCAAACCACGCGATCGATCCGGGAATGCTTACGTTCATGCCGCGGCCGCATCCTCGGCGACAATCGCCAGGAACAACTCCTCAAGTGGCGTATCGCCACTCCCGATACGCGCACGAAGCTCGCTCAGCGTACCTTCAGCAATCAGCCGCCCGCTGGCGATCACGCCGATGCGATCAGCCATGCGCTCCGCAATTTCAAGAATGTGCGTCGTCATGATGACGGTCGCACCGGCGCGAACGCGCGCGGTCAGAACGTCTTTGACCAAACG
>JANNEL010000201.1:0-1872 GCA_031378595.1 Alphaproteobacteria bacterium | reverse complement strand
TCCAGCACGCGCACCGTGCCGTCGACGGCTGGGCCTTCTTCGTCGCCGGTGATCAGCAGGCTGATCGAGCCTTTGTTACCGTGCCGTTCCGCGGTGCGGGCGACGGCGGCGACGAAAGCTGCGATCGCGCTCTTCATATCGGCGGCGCCGCGGCCGAACAGCGTGCCGTCTTCGACTTGTCCCGCAAACGGGTCGTGGCGCCAGATCGACGTGTCGCCGGGCGGCACGACGTCGGTGTGGCCCGCGAAGCAGAAGTTCGGGGCTGCGGTGCCCTTGCGGGCGTAGAGGTTCTCGATCTTCGGACCGCCGGTCGCGAACACGAGGCGCGTGCAGGTGAAGCCTAGCTCGCTTAGCGCGCGTTCGAGGACGGCAATTGCGCCGCCGTCGTCGGGGGTCACGCTGCGGCAGCGGATGAGGTCTTGCGCCAAGGGCAGAGGATCGGCCAAACGCGCGCGCACTTGTGTTTCCATGGGGGCGATTTAGAACCGGCTCCGGGTCAGGTCAATTGAACCATGGCCTGAGTTAACAGCGAGGTAGTCATGACAGGCCGGCTGGGCGGAAAAGTGGCGGTGATTACGGGCGGTGCGTCCGGAATCGGCCGGGGGACGGTCGACCTGTTCGTGCGGGAAGGCGCCAAAGTGGTGGCGGCCGACATCCAGGACGACAAGGGCGCGCGGCTGGAGGAGGAACTGGGTGCCGCGGTCCGCTACGTGCGCTGTGACGTCACGCGGGAGGGCGACGTCAAGGCCGCGATCGACCTGGCGGTCAAGGCGTTCGGGCGGCTCGACTGCATATTCAACAACGCGGGGTCGCCGGGGGCGCTGGAGAATGCCGAGACGGTGACGGCAGAAGGTTTCGACGCCGTCATGCACCTGCACGTTTTGGGCGCGATGTTCGGCATGAAGCACGCCGTGCCGGTGATGCGGGCTCAAGGCGGCGGTTCGATCATATCGACCGCGTCGATCGCGGGGTTGCAGAACGGGTTTGGACCACTCCTCTATTCGACCGCAAAGGCCGCGATCGTGCATATGACGAAGGTGGCGGCGGCGCAGCTCGGGCCGATGAACATCCGTGTGAATTGCATCTGCCCCGGGCTGATCGCGACGCCGATCTTCGCGAAGGGTGTGGGCTTGGCGACGCAAGTGGCGGATCAAACGGTGACGGCGATCCAAAGCGTGATGAAGGAATCGCAGCCGATCCCGCGTGCGGGGCTGCCGTCGGACATTGCGGAGGCTGCGTTGTTTCTGGCGTCCGACGGCTCCGGGTTCGTGAACGGGCATGCGCTCGTGGTCGACGGCGGGATCACCGTCGGGCCGACCGGCGCGGCGCAGCAGATGGTCTATGCGCCGTTCATGCAGGCGATGGGGATCGATCCGGCGATCCTGGAGCAGATAAATTCCCC
Organism: Alphaproteobacteria bacterium; assembly: GCA_031378595.1. Taxonomy (GTDB): domain Bacteria; phylum Pseudomonadota; class Alphaproteobacteria; order Micropepsales; family Micropepsaceae; genus SZUA-430. The sequence continues at coordinate 470 of JANNEL010000201.1, read as the reverse complement.
GGCGAAAGGGTAGGGCGATGATCATCGTGGCGGGAAGCGTGCGGGTCGATCCGGCAAAGCGGGACGCGGCGCGGGCGGTGATGGAAAAGGTGATCCTGGCGTCGCGCGGCGAAGACGGATGTATCGACTATGCGTACGCGGTCGACGTGCTCGATCCGGGCTTGGTGCGCGTGTGGGAAGTCTGGCGCGACCGCGAGACGCTGCAGCGGCATTTTCAGACGCCGCATTTGGCGGAATGGCGCGCGGCATGGCCGGCGTTCGGGATCATGGACCGTAAGCTCGCGATCTACGACGTGAGCGGAACGACGGCGCTGTAAGTGCCTGCTCTTGGCGGGCAAGAAGATTGAACCACGAAGCACACCAAAAACACCAAGCCGCTCGTGTATCGCCTCTGCGCTTTGTGCTGCGAAGAGTCAGATTCGTTTCCCGCAAAGACGCGAAGCCGCAAAGAAAAAAATCTCACGCGATGG
>JANNEL010000196.1:0-1905 GCA_031378595.1 Alphaproteobacteria bacterium | reverse complement strand
TCCCGTCGTCCGTCCGGCAAGCGACGCTGACGTCTTCGTACGGACGGCCGTTGACGTAGACGATCTGACTGAACTCGCGACACTCGCTGCGATATCCGTAGCGACCGCCATCCGTACGGCGCGTCGGTGTGACATAGCCATAATTGCCATTGTTCGGGTTACGCCATTCATAGCGGCGGCCATACTCGGGCTGCTCGAACGCATCGTAATAGCTGCGGTTGTAGTAGTAGGCATCGGCTCGCTCGTTCCGGCACGCGTCCCTGGCAATCGCGTTGCCCGCGATCCCGCCCAGGATCACGCCGCCCACTGTCGCCGCCGTGTTCCCACTGCCTTTGCCAAACTGATTGCCGATGACGCCGCCGGCCACCGCACCCACAACCGTTCCGACCGCAGCGTTGTCGCTGCAACCATCGTAGCGTCCGGAATCCTGATAACCGGGTCCGGGGCCTGGTCCGTCGCTGTACATCCTGTCGTTTGCGCAACCGGTCACGAGCACCGCGACGGCCGCGCTTAGCATCAATCTCTTCAACATTGCTCAATCTCCTCTGATGCAAAGCTAACGTCCGCACACGGACAAAGTTCCGTGCGCCGCGCGAACTTTCTCGCTCTAAATTCTGCCAACCAGGATTAAGACCAGCAAAACGACAACCACGAGGCCCAATCCACCGCTGGGGAAATACCCCCAATTGCGGCTGTGCGGCCAAGACGGAATCGCTCCGACAAAAAGCAGGATCAACAAGATCAGTAGAACAGTTCCCAAACTCATGACGCTCTCTCCTCATTCCGCAACTTCAGCAAACGAAACGCGCGAATGCGCCATCTGTTCCGGACTCACGCCAAACCTCGAGGCGGGAACCTATTTCGCGATGCCGCGTTCTCAAATCGGCATCCACAGCCGATCGGCTCGACAAACGGAGATTTCCCACTATGGCCTACGCAAAATCGCCTTCACGCAAGAAGGCAAAGAATGGCAACGATTTAGATGCCCGCGTCAGCGCGCTCAAAGGTGACTTCGACTCGTTGCAACACAACGTGCGCGAGTTGCTGAACAGCCTCGGTCATGAGGCGTCATCGGGATTTGCGAGCGCGACCGAAGCTGCGGGTGATGCGGCCGGCAACGCCGTGGAGCAGGTCGAGAGTTGGAGTGCAGCCGGTACCGAGTCGGTTCGTGGTGCGATCCGTACGCAGCCCCTCGCAGCCATCGCACTGTCGATGGGCGCCGGCGCCCTAATCGGCTCGTTGCTCCGTCGCTGACCTCCCCGGGCGATCATGCGCGACCAACACTCGGTGTCGCCATGATCGCCCGCGCAATCCTGATTGCCCTCGCCATCGCGATGGTCGCAACCGGCGTCGCATTCTGCGGCGTGGCGATCTACCTACTCCTGCTGCCGATTGTTGACGCGCCCGGAGCGGCGGCACTCACTGCGCTCGTTCTCTTTCTAACCGTCGGCGCCGGTGCCACGATTTACCTGGCGACAGCACACACTCGCTCCCCTGCCCTGCCGCCACCCGCTGCGGCGGCCATGCAATCTCCAGACGCCTTGGTATCGGCGCTGACGCAATTGGCGGCCGAACACCCGCTCATGGCGGTCGCATGCGCCGCAGCTTTGGGCATGACCGATGCGATGAAACGGAAGGCGCGTTAGCGCGAAGATATTTTTCCACAGTCAAACGGAACTCGTTTTGGCGACACACGTTCTATCAACGTTCAGCCGTCAAAAGGAGACACACGCATGCCAACCGAGAGTGGTCATACGCGCGCGATACGCGCGTCGAAAGTTACTGGAACCTCAGTCTACAACAACGAAGGTGCATCGATCGGAACGGTTGAGGACATCATCCTCGACAAGACGTCGAACAAAATCATGTTCGCTGTCGTCGGCTTCGGCGGGTTCCTCGGTATGG
>JANNEL010000113.1:0-5661 GCA_031378595.1 Alphaproteobacteria bacterium | reverse complement strand
CGGTCCAGCGGTTGCGGACGAGGTTCGAACCGCGGCCGGCGAGAATCCGACCTACGATGCGGCCGAGAAGGCCGCGCGGGTGTTCGAACTGGCTGACGATGGCGCTGCGCAGCCCCATGACCTCAGGCCTCCTCGTTCATGCGCTCGTCGAGGCGGGCGGCCAGGCGGGTGAGCAAGGCGGTGGCGCGGTCGAGTTCTTGCGTGTCGAACTCGTTGGCGAGGTTGGCCACGACCGGCACCTCGCGCGCGCGCATTTTGGCGAAGGTGCGCTTGCCCTTGTCGGTGAGGGCGATGAGCGAGGAGCGCCGGTGCGCGGGGTTCTCTTTCACTGCAGCCAGCCCAGCTTCGGCGAGCGCGTCGGTCAGCAATTGAATGTGCTGGCGCGTGACGCCTTTGATGCGCGCGATCTGCGGCACGGTCATCGCGCCTTCTGCGGATAGGGCTTCCATCACGGCGCGCATCGCGGCCGTGACTTCGAGATCGCCGTGCAGATCGTCGCCCAGCGCTTTCAGCCGGTTGAACACCGCGCGGACTGCCGCGGTCAGCGCGGTCATCTTCTCAGCTTTCGTCATGACGTCCCTTTGCGAATTGCACGGCCCGCGAGCGCAGCGTGATGAATGGCAGAATCAGAAGCCAAAACAAATTGCGGTCACGCGCGTCTTGAACTTCGGTGAGGCCGTTCTCTTGCGTGGCAAGGTCTTGCGCCGGTTTGCGGCGGTAGGTGCCGAGCAGGCGGTCCCAGATCGTGAGCACCGCGCCGTAGTTGCTGTCGGTTTCCGGCTGATATGACGAGTGATGCACGCGGTGAACATCGGGGGTCACGACGAAGAGCGACAGCGGGCGGTCGATCCACCACGGCAGGCGCACGTTCGCGTGGCTGAACACCGTGACGCTTGCATCCATTAGCTCATAGATGAGGAGCGGCAGCGCTGGGATGCCGAGCGCGATCGTACCGGCGAGCGCCAACGGGGTCGTGAAGACGAACTCGAGCGGGTGGAACCTGACCGTCGTCGAGACGTCGAGCCGCGTGTCGGCGTGGTGCACACGGTGGATCGCCCACAGGAACGGGACCTTGTGGTTCAGATAATGCGTGCCCCATGAGATGAAGCCGCGGCCCAGGAAGCCGATCGCGAAGGCGGCCCCGAGCGGCAACTCGACGATATTGAGAAGGCCCAGGCCGTTTGCGTGCGCGTAATCGGCGGCGGCGATCATCGTGACGGGCATCGCGCTCGTCACCACAATATTGGCGATCGTCAGGATCCAGTTGGCCGGCCAGCGCCATATGCGTTCGGCCGAGGATTCGTCGAGCGGCGCTCGTGCCTCCAAGAGAGCGAAAACGAAAAACACGCCGAAGAATGCCACGTATTGTAGCGGCTCAAACGCGCTTCGAATGAACGATTCAATTGACTCGGGGTTCACGATTGCCTCCGTTTGACAACTGTATTGTCAATTATCTAATGACAGCTCTATTGTCAAACTGACCCTTGCCAGATCGCCCGCGCGAACGCGTCATCCACAAAATAATGGCGCCACCCCTAGGGAGAGGCCGGGCGCCACTGCACCCCTGACGGGCGAAACCGGCACAAAACCGAGCCGGACGGCCGGACGATCTCGCCCGGGAACCAATTTGCGAACCACAATATCTGGCGCGATCGCACCCTCGCGAGCGCAAGATGGGCGACGAGGTGTGGTTTGGGAGAACCAGGGGGTAGGAAACTCAGCCCTGACGTGGGTTTCGTCGACTTCAGCGGTCCGTGGGGTGTACATTCTCAACAGTCGAAGACAGGCCCGGCGTTCCATCTTGGGGATGGACGCGCGTTGAACGGCCTAAGCGATGGGGGACTTCATGAAAACGAGAGCAGCGCTGCTCGGCGCAACGGCATTGATCGCGCTCAGCGGCACCGCGGACGCGACGCACAACAACGGTTGGTACATCTCGCTCGAAGGCGGCGCGAGTGCCGTCCAAGACTGGCAGACAGTTTCGGACAACGTCACCCACTCGCACGTCCGCGACTACGGTTTCGATACCGGATGGGCGATCTTGGGTTCGGTCGGTTACGCGTTCCACAGCAGCAATTGGCGGCTGGAGCTTGAGGCCGGGTACCGGGACAACAACTTCGATCCGGCCGTCCACTCCGACAGCAATCCGGGTCCCGTCTTTAATTTCAACAGACCTCAACTGGACGGCATCAGCGAATTCAGCGTGATGGCGAACGTGTTGTATGACATTCCTCTGTCGCCGAAATGGTCGCTGTCGCTTGGCGCCGGCGCGGGCTGGGATCGCGTCGATATCGTGTGGGGCCCTGGCCTTACCGACGCGGCCGACTTCCGCGATTGGCAGTTCGCTTATCAGGGCATCGTGGGCCTCAACTACGCAATCGCGTCGCGGTGGGATTTGTTCGTCAACTACCGCTACCTGAATGTGGCCGCGCCGGATCTGGCGGTCGGGCCGTTCAACTCGCATCCGCTTACGGATGCGGACGATCTGACGAAGCACGCGGTCACGATCGGCTTGCGCTTCGATCTCGCGCCGGATGAAGTGATGGCACCTCCGCCGCCACCGCCTCCCCCGCCGCCGCCTCCGATGGCGCCGAAGCACTTTGTGATCTTCTTCGGTTTCGGGAAGTGCAACGTCACGGCTGAAGCCGACGCGGTGTTGTCGGAAGCTGCAGCGGCCGCGAAGAACGGCGGCTCGGCCTCGGTCTCGATCGTCGGGCACACGGACACCGTGGGCTCCGGCAAGGCGAACCAGCGTCTGTCGGAATGCCGTGCTGATGCGGCGAAGTCGAACATGGTCGGCAAGGGCGTTCCCGCCAGCGCGATTTCGACCTCGGGCCGCGGCGAAAGCGAACTCATGGTTCAAACCGGCGACAACGTGAAAGAGCCGCAGAACCGCCGGGCGAACATCGACCTGAACTAAGGGTCGTTTCGCTTCAAGATACCAGGGCGGGGCCGTTGGCTCCGCCCTTTTTCGTTGCGCCTTAGGCTCGGGCGGCGCGCGCGGGCGCCGGCGCGACGCGGGCGCTCGGCAATCGTACGGTCATGATCGTGCCGTAGCCGAGTTTGCTTTGGACCACGAGTTTGCCGCCGTGGAGTTCGACCAGACGCTTGGCGATGACGAGGCCGAGGCCCGTGCCTTCGAACTTGCGGCTGAGGCGGCCGTCGGCCTGAAGGAATCGTTCGCCGACGCGTGCGACGTCTTCGGGGCTCATGCCGATGCCGGTGTCGCGCACGACGATGTCGGCGCCGCCCTGGGCGTTGGGCAGAGCTTCGATGTCCACGCGGCCGCCGCGCTCCGTGAACTTCACGGCGTTCGCGGCGAAGTTCAGCAGCGCCTGCAGCATCAAACGGCGGTCGACCCGCAAGTTCAGCCCGCTGTGCTCCGCGCGGCAGTGGAGTTGAAGGCCAGCCTCTTCGGCTCGCGGGCGGATCATGCGCCGGGCCGCGTCGATCAACTCGCCGGCCGTCATGATCTCGTCGCGCACCTCAACCTTGCCGGCTTCGATGCGCGAGATGTCCAAGATGTCGTTGATGACGGAGAGCAGGTGCTTGCCGCCGGAATAGACGTCGCCCGCGTACTCGTGCACCTTGCCGGCCGGTAGATTGTCGCCGTTCAGGAGCAGTTCCGAAAACCCGATGATCGCGTTCAGCGGCGTGCGCAATTCGTGGCTCATGTTGGCGAGGAAGCGCGACTTCGTTTGGCTCGCCGCTTCGGCGCGTAGCTTCTCTTCCACCAACTCGTCGCACGTGTTGCGCAGTACAGTGACGTCGCGGCTGGTACCGATCATGCGGACGGGGCGTCCGTTTGCGTCGCGTTCAGCTTCACCCACTTGATGCAGGATGCGTACTTCGCCGTTCGGCCAGACAACACGATGTTCGATATCGGCGGGGGCCCCCTGCTCCACCGCGCGGCGCATGACCGCTTCGACGGCCGCGCGATCGTCCGGGTGGACGGCCGCCCTCCACGCATCCAGCGAGGCGTGCCTGCTCGAAGGTTCCCAGCCCATCAAGCGGTAGCATTGATCGGACCACACGACGGTGCCCGCGATCAGATCCCACTGCCAGCTGCCGATGTGGGCTATGCGCTGGGCCGTTTCCAATTGGTGGTGGACTTTGCGCGCGGCCTCGGCATGGGAGACGCGCTCGGTCACATCGACGGCCGAGGCGACAATTTGCGTGACTTGGCCGTTGTGGCACACCGGCGCAAATGTCGCGTCGATGACAATGAATTTTTCGGCGCCCGAGCGAACGATGAAGTCGCTACGCACAACCTCGCCCAGTGCGGCGCGCTCGACCGCGTCGCGCATCATCTCGCGCGAGGCGCGCGCGTGCGACCAATAGTAGGTCTCCCAAAGCGGCTTGCCGATGACGTCATCGCGGCGGAGGCCCAGTCCTTCGACGGTGGCGCGGTTGGCTTCCAGCAGAATGCCATCCACCGACAGAAGGCCGACGAACGCGAACGCACCGTCGAGCATGGCCTGCAACCGGCGCAGTTCTTCGTCCGGCGCGCACGGCATGCGCGCGACGCAACTTGCGTTGTCAAACGTGGTCTGCCCCACCGCCGTCGTCCCCTGGCCTTGCAGAGTGTAGGCGCGGAGCGTTTGAGGTTTGGTAAGCGACGGTGAGAACCGGTGGCGTGGGTTCGCGCCGCGCGCGTCGTTAATCACAGATGAAGGCCGCCGCCGACGGCCGCCGTTCGTTGCTGCTTCGTTAATCCTTTGGCGGCGGTAGTAACCCGAGGCGGCCGGCGATCATACGATCGGCCATGCGCTTGGGCACGTTGTTCAACATGAAGTTCAACAGCGGTTCGGGCGTCACCACATAGCGCGTCTTCGGCTTTGGCGTCGTCAACGCGTGCATGATCTTCTGGCCCAGGAACTCAGGCTTCAGCCCCTTTGCACCCTGCTCGCCGGCCAGCGCTTTCAACTTCTCCAATTGGCGGGCATAGAACGTGTTCGCATAGGGCGTCATGTCGGTCTTCTCGCCCTTCTCCCAGATCGCGGTCGCAACGGCGCCCGGCGCAACGGAGATGACGTCGATCCCGAACGGCATCAGCTCGCGGCGCAAACCTTCCGTCAGCCCTTCGAGGCCGAACTTCGAGACGTTGTAGGGCGTTAGGAACGGCGTCGCGTTGCGGCCGCCAACGGAGGATATGTTGACGATCCGGCCCGGCGCGCCGGTCAGCGTTTCGTCGATGCCGAGCAACGGCGCGAATGCCTGGGTCGCAATCACGACGCCGGTGAGGTTCACTTCCAGCTGCTTGCGAAATTCATCGACCGGCAGATAGACGAGCGGGCCCACGACCGAGATGCCTGCGTTGTTGACGAGGCCCATCAGCTTTCGTCCGCCCAGCGCGTCACGAACCGTCTTTGCAGCCGCGCGCACGGCTTGCTCGTTCGTCACGTCGAACTTCAGCGGTGTGAAGTTTGCGCCCAGTTCGCGTTGCAGCCGCGCGCCATCGGCGTCGTTGCGCACGCTGCCAAACACGCGATGGCCTGCCTCGGTTAATACCTTCGCGGCGCCCCAGCCGATGCCGGTTGACACACCCGTCACGACGACGGACTGCTGCTGGTTGCTCATTCACCATCTCCATTTTGCGAACGCACCATTACATTTTCACGCGGCGAATTGCCAACATCGCGCGGACTGCCTCGATAATTA
>JANNEL010000066.1:0-4345 GCA_031378595.1 Alphaproteobacteria bacterium | reverse complement strand
TTGTGAGGAGAAGCACACATGCTCAACCATATTTCGATTGGCGTTCGCAACATCGCCAGAACCAAAGAATTCTACGACGAGGCCTTAAAGCCGCTCGGCTACAAGTGCCTGAGCGAGGCCCAAGAATCGCTCGGCTACGGCGCAGACGCCGTGGTGCTTTGGATCAGCAAGACCGCGACGCCGGTTCCGGCCGACAAGAACTCGGGCCTGCACTTTTGCTTCGACGCGCCGACGCGCAAGAGCGTGGACGCGTTCTACAAGGGCGCGCTGAACGCCGGCGGCAAGGACAACGGCAAGCCTGGTCTGCGTGCCGATTACGGCAACAACTATTACGCGGCGTTCGTTGTCGATCCGGACGGCTACCGGCTCGAAGCTTACTGCAGCGCGAAGAGTTGAGGAGCGAACCCCATGGCCTCGATTGTTAGAGAGTTCACCACCGCCGCCTGCCCCAACGAAGTTTGGGACGCGGCCCGCGATGTCGGCGCGTTGCACACGCGTCTCGTTCCAGGCTTCGTCGTCGATACGAAGCTGGAGCCCGGTGCGCGCATCGTGACGTTCGCAAACGGCATGACGGCGAAGGAGTTGATCATCGACGTCGACGACAAGCGGCGGCGGATCGTTTGGTCCGCCGTCGGCGGGCGGCTCACCCACCACAACGCGTCACTCACCGTGCACGCGAACGGCGATGGCAGCCGTCTGGTGTGGCAGGCCGATCTGTTGCCGAACGAACTCGCACCCGCGATCGCGCAGATGATCGATCAGGGGTGTGCTGCGATGAAGGCAGCACTCGACAAAGTCGCCGCGTGAGCGACGGCACGCGCCGTTTCAGTGCGGCGCGGACCGAAAGCGGACGCCGCAATCCTTAATGATACGTTAACCGATGACCCTCAGCTTAAGAGTTCTGATTCCTGGGGGCCTCAATGTCTGTGTTTTACAATCTGGTGATGAACTCCGCGTGCCGGAGCAATCATCACCGGCTCGCCGTCGATGCGTTGCGCCATCTCAAGGGGGATGCGGCGGGACGTTGGCAGGACCTCTTCCTGCATCACTACACAGCGTACCTCGCAGGCGCGAAGGCACCGGACGAGGTGTTCAAGGATTTCAAGAACCACGTGCTGCACGTGCGCGATGGCGATTGGGGCGGCGCGCCTGCGGCCGCGCGGGAGTGGTACCGGCGCACGGTGCGGGCACTGCAGATCAAGGATTGGAAGCAAGCGGTCTACTGCGCCGGCGTGATGAGCCACTATGTCGTCGATCCGGTGCAGCCGTTTCATACGGCGCAGACTGAGGAAGAAAACGTCATCCATCGCGCGGTCGAGTGGAGCTTTTCGAAGAGCTTCTTCAAACTGCAGGCGATCCTGGTGAACGATCTCGGCGGCTACCCGGATGTGGCGGTGCCGAACAGCGCGGACTGGCTGGAGCAGATGGTGCGCCAGGGCGCGCGCACGTCGAACCCGCATTATGAGACGGTGATCAATCACTACGATTTCCGCGCCGGGTCGAAGAACCCGGAAGCGGGGCTTGATCAGGAACTGAAGGACATCGTCGCGAAGTTGATCGGCTACGCATCGGTGATGGTCGCGCGCATTCTCGACAAAGCGTTCGCGGAAGCCGCCGTTGCGCCACCGAAGGTCAACCTTACGGTCGACACGTTCTTTGCGGCGCTGAAGGTGCCGCTGAATGCGGTCTTGAAGACGATCGACAATGTTCAGGAACGCGCATTGGTCGCGTCGATGTATCAGGAGTTCCAGAAGACCGGGAAGCTGCGCGACACGCTGCCGGATGATGACAAGACGGTGCGCGAGCTGCACGCGGCTGAGGTGTTGAAGCAGCCGCTGTCGACGCTCGACGCGCAATGGCCGCGCGAGATCGGCACGGCGCACGGCACGGGCGCGCCGCCGCGGTCTGCCAAGCCGAAGAAAGTTGTGGCACCGAAGGCTCCGAAGCCGGCGCCAAAAGCGAAACCTGCCCCGGTTGCGAAAGCGCCGCCTGCACCGAAGGCTGCTGCCGTGTCGCAAGGTGCGCGACCGCGTCTGACGTTGGATGCACCGGTTGAGGACGCACCGTCGATCGGCGCGAAGACTGCGAGCCGCCTGACTGCTGTCGGCATTAAGACTGTGAAGGATCTGCTCGACGTCTCGCCCGATGGCGCGGCGGCGCAGATCAAGGTCAAGCACATCAACGCGAGCTTGATTCGCGATTGGCAGTCACAGGCCGAGCTTGCGTGCGCGATCGCGAATCTCACGAGTGCCGGCGCGCAACTGCTTGTGGCCGCTGGCGTGCGCGATGCGGACGACCTCGCCAACGCCGAGGCCGACACGCTGATCAACTTGATCGACGAGTTCGCGCTGACTTCCGACGGTCAACGCATCTTGCGCGACGGCGCGCCGCCGAAACGCGACGAGATCGACCGCTGGATCGCGGCTGCGAAAGAGCAAGCGCGCAAGCGGGCGGCCTAGTTCCCGGCTTGCGTCTTCGCCGGAGCCGGTTGCGGCGCACCTGCGACGGTACCTGCGTCGTGAAGTGTCACGACGCCGAGCGGGAACTTGCAGACTTGGCCGATGTTGCATTCGACTGCGCCGATGGGGTCGGGCTTGTTGTAGTCGTCCCATTCGTTGAGCTCGACCGAGAACGGCACGTCCGGCACGCGGATGAGACCGGTGGTGCAGCGGAACTTGCCTTGGCAGGCGGCGAGTTCGGGATCTTGCGGGCCGAAGCACTTGCGGTATTCCGTGCCCTCGCGGATGCAGAGCTGCAGTTCGGGGTCGACCATCGGCCAATCCCAGTTCTGCCCGTTCTCCTTAAAGCGCGAGAACTCGACGTCGATGCGCACGGCGCGCCGCCAGACACCAGGCGTGTAGTCGGACGCCACTTCGACGCGTACGCCGCCGACGGGAACCTTGTTCACGTACCGCTGATAGGCCGTCGGCCCGAAATAGACCGCCGCCGCGCCAACCGCCGCGCCAATCACGAACCAACCAAACCCGCCTTGCGCCATAACCCTCTCCGTCATCTTGCTTCTTAGGCGCGAACAAACCCTGCCCGCGTCCGACACTCAAGCTCTCAAGAGAAAATGGCGGCAGCGTGTCGCCGGGCAAGGGAGCGGGCGGATATGCCACTCGCCTGGCAGATGTGGCAGTGAGACGTTTGTGGACAGGCTCGAACCAACAACACGTCATGGCCGGGCTTGACGACCAAAAAGAGGCTAGTGCGTGCCTTTGGCGTGCCGAGTTAGTTCACGTCCTCGCACGCGGGCCAGTTTTTTAGGCCGCGTTCGCCTTTTTCGGTGGTGCCGAAGCAGGTGTCGGGGAATTCGCCGGCGTAGTCGCGTTGGAGCTTGATGGCTTGTTCGAAGTCGGCGCGGGCCTTGTCGAATTCGCCCTTTTTCTCAAAGGCGCCGCCGCGGTCGTAATAGGTGTTCGCGTCGCCGGGTTGGAGGCGCAGGACTTCGTCGTAGTCGGCGATGGCCTTGTCGGTTTGGCCGGTCTGCACATAGGCGTAGGCGCGTTGCGCGAAACCGCCGACGAAGTCCGGTGCCAGGCGAATCGCTTCACTGAGATCGGTGATCGCTTTCTCGAACTGATTGTAGGCGGTCTCAAAACCGCCGCGGGCGGCATGGCCGCGGGCGTCGTCGGGTTTCAGTTTGATCGCCTCGCCGGCGTCTGCGATCGCCTTGTCGAAATCGCCCTTCTCCATGAAATAAATGGCGGCGCGGCGCAGATAGGCCTCAAAGCGGACGTCGATGGGAAGCGTCGGGTCGGCGATGACGCCGTTACAGGCATCGAAGCGCCGGTCGAGCGCGGCCTCGAGGTCGCTGCACAGCACCGTGTCGCGCGCGGGATCGGCCGACGGCGCCGGTGCCGGCACCGCTACCGCCAACATCAATGCTGTCGCTGCGGCGAAAACGTTCATGTCTTTGCGAGTACACCAGTTCGCCCAGGCCGCCAAGAACGCAGAGCGCGAATTAAGCATCTCGCACGCGGTACTCCGCGCGAGGAACTGTCACATCTCGCGGGCGAGTGCGCGGTCGATGCGGGCCAACAGTTCAACCCAAGCGGCGTTCATCTCATTTGTCCACGCCGCGACCAGCAAGTCTGCGAACGTGTCGCGAAGGGTTGTGTAGAATCCAGCGAACACTTCGCGCGGCACGCCGAGGTTTTCGTGGTTGACGATTTCGGCCCGCATCAAGTTGCCGCCGTAACTGTCGCGCTCTATGAAATCGAGCATCGCGGTTACCGCCTCGCTCAGCATGTTGCCGCGGATGCTGCCCGTCGTGTCGCGCACGAAGAGCTTTTCCATCTCCGGGTGGGCCGCAAAGACGCGGGCGTACACGTGCGCCACGGGG
>JANNEL010000055.1:0-1802 GCA_031378595.1 Alphaproteobacteria bacterium | reverse complement strand
CGTCGACTACGTCGTCGACCGCGACGAGTGCAACCGCCCCGACACGACGCTCGAAGGCCTCGCCAAACTTGAACCGGTGAAGGGCCCCGGCAAATACATCACCGCCGGCAACGCCAGCCAACTCTCGGACGGCGCCGCCGCCGTCGTCGTGATGGAAGCGAAGGAAGCCGAACGCCGCGGTCTCCAACCGCTTGGCGCGTTCAAGGGTTGGGCGATCGCCGGCTGCAAGCCCGACGAAATGGGCATCGGTCCTGTCTTCGCCGTGCCGCGCCTGCTCGAACGCCATGGTCTGACAGTCGACGACATCGACCTCTGGGAACTTAACGAGGCGTTCGCCAGCCAGTGCCTCTACAGCCGCGACAAGCTGAAGATCGACCCGTCGAAGTACAACGTGAACGGCGGCTCCATCGCCATCGGCCATCCGTTCGGCATGACGGGCGCGAGGCTCACCGGCCACGCCCTGCTCGAAGGCCGCCGCCGCAAGGCAAAGAAGGTCGTCGTCTCAATGTGCATCGGCGGCGGCATGGGCGGCGCGGGCTTGTTCGAGGTCTATGGTTGACGAGCCAGCAACCTTGACAGCGAAGTGATCGCGGAACCGCACCCGCGTTAAACAAACTCCGCTTGAAATACGAGCGGTGGCGAACGACCATCAGCCCCTTGGGTACTCGGGGTAAATTATGGCCGCTCGTCCGTCCTGGCAGGGACATCTGAAACTATCGCTCGTGACCTGTCCGGTCGCGCTCTACAACGCCATCAGCCCCAAGGGCGATGTGCACTTCAACATGATCAATCCATCGACGGGCAACCGCATCAAGATGGTCACGATCGACGCCGGCACCGAAGAAGCGGTGGAGCGCAAGAACCTGGTGAAGGGTTACGAGATCTCCAAGGGCGAATACGTGATCGTGACGCAGGACGAGATCGACAGCGTCAAACTCGAAAGCACCAAGACGATCGAGATCGACAGCTTCGTCCCCGCCTCCGATATCGACCATCTATACTGGGACAACCCCTACTACCTCGTGCCCGACGGCAAGATGGCTGCAGAACCGTACGCGGTGATCCGCGAAGCGATGGAACGCGCGGATCAAGTGGCCCTCGGCCGCATCGTCATGTCGTCCCGCGAACGGTTAGTGGCGCTGGAGCCCCGTGATCGCGGCATCGTCGCAACGACGCTGCGCAGCCACGAAGAGGTTCGCGCGATGAAAGACTTCTTCTCCGACATCCCAGCCGTTCGCCCAGACCCTGAGATGATCGCGATTGCCTCGAAGATCATGTCGCAGAAGGAAGCTGACTTCGACCCGACCGAGTTCAAGGATCACTATGAAGACGCGCTTCGCGACCTGATCGAACGCAAACAAAAGGGCCACAAGATCAGCCGCGCCGAAGAGCCAAAGGAGTCGAACGTCATCAACCTCATGGACGCCCTCAAGGCGAGCCTGAAGGGCTCCGCCGCCAAACCGGGCAAGAAGGCCGATAAACCCTCTAAGCCAGCGCCCGCGCCCAAGAAGCGCGCTAAGCGGTAAGCGCAAGCAAACCAACGATGGTCGGGCGCGACACCAAGAAGAAGCTCGCGCGCTACCAAGCCAAGCGCGACTTCGCGAAAACCGCCGAGCCCGCGGGCGATAAGAGCGTCGCGCCGTCGAAGCAGCCCCGCTTCGTCATCCAAAAGCACGCGGCCACGCGCCTGCACTATGACTTCCGCCTCGAACTCGACGGTGTGTTCAAATCCTGGGCGGTCACGCGCGGCCCTTCGCTCGATCCAGCCGACAAACGCCTAGCCGTCGAAGTTGAAGACCATC
>JANNEL010000054.1:0-3233 GCA_031378595.1 Alphaproteobacteria bacterium | reverse complement strand
CGTCGATCGGGTTCTACCAGACCCTGGGTTTGCGGCTCATCGTGCGTTCGCAAGACTATGCGCGGTTCGAGTGCCCGGACGGCGAGTCGACATTTTCGCTGCACCTAGAGCCGAGCACGCGCGGGGTGAGCGAGACGTTGATCTATTTCGAGGACGACGACCTTGATGGGTTGGTCGCGCGGCTTAAGGCGAAGGGCATCGCGTTCGAGGCGGATCCGGTGGACCAGCGGTGGTTGTGGCGCGAGGCTTACCTACGCGATCCGGCCGGAAATCGAGTCTGTTTGTTTCATGCCGGTCGCAACCGCCGATACCCGCCATGGCGTTTGGGCGAGGCGGAATCAACACCGTAACCATTTGTGGGCGGTTGACCGGTTGGGGTCGGGGATGTTCACTGCGCAACACCTTCACCAAAGGCTGTTGTCATGCGCGTCGCCGTCATCGTTCTTGCCCTTGCAGCACTCGGCCTTAGCGGGTGTGCGGCGATTGCCATTGTCGATACGGCGGTGAGCGTGACGTCGACCGTCGTGGGCACGACCGTCGATGTTGCGGCCGGCGCTATCCACGCCGTTGCCGGTTCGTCGGACGACGACGACATCGATTGCGACGACAAAGACAACAAGGACGAAGACGTCTGTAAGGAAAAGGCCAAGAAGAAGGCCGAGGCCGAGGCGGCGAAAGCGCCGAAAGAGTAAGCAGCCTACGCTTGGCAAACGCCGGTTGGCGATTTAAGTCAGTCGGGTCACGCAAACGATTTGGGCCGCGCTCTTGGATTTTCTGTTCGAAGGCTATCGACGGTTTCGTGCCCGCCACGTGGGTGAGCGCGCCGATCTTTATCGTACGCTGGATGACGGCCAGCAGCCGCCCGTCTGCGTCATCTCCTGCTGCGACAGCCGTGTCGATCCGGTGACGATTTTCGACGCGGAGCCGGGACAGCTGTTCGTTATTCGTAATGTTGCCAATTTGGTGCCGCCGTTCCGGGCTAGCGATGGGCTTCAGGGCACGAGCACGGCGATCGAGTTTGCGGTGCGGCGGTTGAAGGTCGCGCACATTATGGTTCTTGGGCATGCGAAGTGCGGCGGCGTTGCTGCTGCGCTCGGCGAGAGTGCTGGCGAGGAGTCGGTATTCTTGGAGAACTGGATTTCGTTGCTCAGCGTGGCAAAGGTGCGCGCCGGGGCGAAGGCCGATCTGCAGACGGCCGTCGAGCATGAGTCCATTCGCGTGTCGTTGGAACGGTTGATGTCGTTTCCGTTCGTGGCGGCGGCGGTTAAGGCGGGCACGCTCAGCCTTTCGGGCGCGGTTTTCAGCATCTTTGACGGAAGGCTGGACGTCTTGGACGGCAACGGTGAATTCAAGGCATTTGAGTAGGCAAATGCGAAATCAAACTGAGGATCTGATCCGGCGCTGCTACGCTGCATTCAACGGGCGCGATTGGGATGGCATGATTGCGTGCCCTTCCAGCCGCCGGGCTTGATTTGCAACATGAGCTGGAAGGAAATCGGCGCATCCGAAGAATCGCCGAAGCCGATGCAGTTTTGGATGAAAAGGCTCTGATCCCATGAAGGTGCGCGTCGCCGCGGCTCAATATCCGATCGATCCGATCGCGTCGTGGGAAGCGTACGTTGAGAAGATTTCGCGCTGGGTCGGCGAGGCGGCCGAGAACCAGGCGCAGCTGCTTGTCTTTCCCGAATACGGTACGATGGAGCTGGCACGCAGCTTTGCGCCGCACGTATGGGGCGACTTGCAGCAGTCGATCGACTTCATCGGCGGCTTGCGGGGCAGCATCGACGCGTTGCACGCGGAGCTCGCCGAACGGCATCAGGTTCACATCATCGCCGCGAGCTTGCCGGAACGGACCGAAGACGGCGCTGCTTACAACGTCGCGCGCGCGATCTCGCCCAAGGGGCGGGTCCGCGAGCAGCGCAAGCTGATCATGACGCGCTTCGAACGCGAAGATTGGCGCGTGCAAGGCGGCCGCGATGTCACCGTGTTCGACTCGCGGATCGGCATGTTCGGAATTGCCATTTGCTATGACGCCGAGTTTCCGATGATCGCGCGGGCCATGAGCGAGGCCGGAGCCGCGATGATCTTGGTGCCGAGTTGCACGGACTCGCTCGCCGGGTACTACCGGGTTCGCGTGGCGGCGCAGGCGCGGGCGCTGGAGAACCAATGCTACGTGGTTCAGGCGCCGACCGTCGGCGAGGCGCCGTGGTCGCCGGCGGTGGACAACAATGTTGGTGCGGCCGGTGTGTTCGGCCCGCCGGATGTTGGCTTTCCCGACAACGGCGTAGTCGCGCTTGGCTCGATGAACGAGCCGATGTGGCTCTATGCCGATATGGACCTCACCGCGGTAACGCGCGTGCGGCTGGAGGGTCAGGCGCTCAACAACAAGCATTGGCGCGAGCAGCCCGGGGCCGCCACGCTTCGAGCTAACGTCGTCGAGCTTTAAGGGTGGGTGAGGGCTTCTTTCAGGCCGGTGATGAACTGGCGTCCCGACGGAACGGCGACTGAAGAGCCCGCAAAATCACTGCCAATGGGTTCAACGCGGCCGCCGAGGCACTGCGCCAAGAAAGCTTCCGAGATTGCGTAAAATGAGAGGCGGTTCTCGGGCCGCGCGAAGCCGTGGCCTTCATCGGAATAGAGCACGTAGGTTACAGGGGCGCCTTTTCGTGCTGCGGCGCGGGCGATTTGGTTCGCCTCCATTTGCTTGACGCGCGGATCGTTCGCGCCGTGCGCAATCAGGAGCGGGCGCTCGATCTTGTCGGCGCGGAATAACGGCGAGCGGGATTTCAAGAACGCTTTTCCGGCCGGCGTCGACGGGTCGCCGACGCGGCGCTTGAAGGTGTCGATCATCGACGCCCAGTAGGGCGGCACGTTCGCCAGCATCGTTTGCAAGTTCGAGGGGCCGACGATGCTGACACCGCAAGCGAATTTCTTCGGCGTGAATGTGAGGCCGACGAGTGCTGCGAAGCCGCCGTACGAGCCGCCATAGATCGCGATCTTGTCCTTCTGCGCGATGCGTTCCTTGACGGCCCAATCGACGGCGTCGATGAGGTCGTCGTGCATCTTGCCGGCCCATTCCTTGTCGCCGGCGTTCACGAACGCTTTGCCTAAACCCGTGGAGCCGCGGAAGTTCACCGTTAACACGGCGTAGCCTCGGTTCGAGAGCCATGCGTTTGGCGGGCTGTAGGCGAAGCTGTCGCGCGCCCATGGCCCGCCGTGGACGTTCAGCACCA
>JANNEL010000037.1:0-30945 GCA_031378595.1 Alphaproteobacteria bacterium | reverse complement strand
AGGCGACCGGCGTCACGCTCGAGTCCGTGGCCCGCAATACGGTCGCAGTCGACCGCCCCGACCATACGGGCATCTGCGCAGCTGGAGAGTGTGTGGTCGACGCTGGTCCTGACACCTACGCATCCCGTCTGCCGATCGACGACATCTCAATCGCACTCGCAAAGGCCGGCATCCCGGTCAGTCCGTCGGACAATGCCGGCGACTACCTTTGCAATCTCACGTTCTACCGGCTCGTCGAACGCGCAGAACGCGGTGGCCCCCAAATCGTGGGCTTCGTCCACGTCCCCTACCTGGATACGCAGGTGGCACGCCTTGCAGCCCAGGGCCACAATGTGCCACACGCCTCCACGTTGACGGAGACGCAACTGATCGCTGCGATGAAGATCGTGGTCGAAACATGCGTCGGTGTCTTACAGGAAAGGTCGAGGGTCGTCGCATGAAGTATCTAGGGCTTTTGGGATCGGCAATCGCACTTGGCTGGGCGAGCGCCCATGGCGCCGAGCTCAAGATTCCAAGCAACGTCGTGCTGCCTCAACTCGAACCGCTTGTTCCGCCGTGCGCGGACCCGGCGGCCGACCGGTTCCTCGAGGTTGATATCTCGCAACGTCCTCCCGCAGGCGCCACGCGTGTGCAGCGTTTGAGCGCTTGGGTTACGAGCGACGGCATCTTCCACTGGCCGTTCGTCATGCGCGCACGAAACATCGGCGACCAGCCGTTCATGGGCAAACCGGGCGAACAGGCCGCGGTCGTCATCGAAGACGATCTTGTTGCCGGCAAGAAGGGCCGCGTCGTCGCGAGCGTTCCCTTCGATCGCATCGCACAACACAGCGGCGTCGCGATCAGGTTCGAGTTCGCCGCCCCCGTCGCGGACGTCGAAAAGGGCAAGTTCCGCCGTGTCTACACGCTGGCAATCCAATACAAAAAGCTGGGGGGTGAGATCGTCAACACGCGCTACGGCGACTGCAACTTGCGCAACAACACGTTCGCGATCGAACTCGACGGCAGCCGCAAGGGCTGGCTTTCCGCGAAATAGTGCCGGTCAACAAATCTTAACGCGCAGCCGGCAAAATGCTCCTCCGCTTCAGGCCCAGGGGGAAGCAATGAAGACCTTCAACACATCGACGACATTGAACGGCACGCGCGCCACGAAAGAAGGCGTTCCAGCAACTGTTCATTTGACGGACGGCACCGTATTGAGCGGCGAACTCTACGTGTTCAAAACCGGCCAGCGACTGCAGGACCTGCTGAACGACGGCAGCCGTCAGTTCTTGCCGATGCGCACCAACGCGGGCGCGCTGACGTTTATCAACCGCGATTTCATGAAGCTAATCACCGAAGCCGATTAGCAAGTGGCCCGCTTTGAACGGGCCATCGATGCGATCAGCGACCCGTCGGAAGCTTGTTGTACGGGATATCCTTGTCGACACGGATGTCGGCCGGCAAGCCCAGCACCCGTTCCGCGATGATGTTCTTCAAGATCTCGTCCGTGCCGCCGGCAATACGTAGGCCTGGCGCCCACATGAACGATTGCTGGAACGCGCCCATCATCGGCGAATCCTCGCCCGTCATCACGCCGCCCATATCCTCAAGATCCATCGCGAACGAAGCGAGGTCTTGCATCTTCGGTGCAACGACCACCTTCGCGATTGAAGCCTCCGGCCCCGGAACGCGGCCCTGGCTAAGCGCGGTAAGCGTGCGATAGGTCGTGTACTTCAAGCCCTGACCGCGCACATACCACTCCGCGATGCGCTCGCGCACAGAAGCGTTGCGGATCGCAGGCCCGTCTTCGAGCTCCGTCTCGCGCGCAAGCGACAGAAGTTCGTTGATATCCGCACCCGAACCACCCTGCCCGCCACCGACCGCCAGACGCTCATGCATGAGCGTCGTCAGCGCGACCGACCAGCCGTCGCCCACATTGCCCAAGCGCTGCGCATCCGGAATGCGCACGTTCGTGAAGAACACTTCGTTGAAGTTCGCCCCGCCCGACATCTGCTTGATCGGCCGCACTTCCACGCCCGGCGCCTTCATCGAGAGATAGAACATCGTCAGGCCCTTGTGCTTCGGCACGTTCGGGTCCGTCCGCGTGAGCAAGATGCCGTAGTCCGAATAGTGCGCACCCGACGTCCAGATCTTCTGCCCATTGATGATCCAGTCGTCGCCATCCTTCTCCGCACGCGTGCGCAAGCCCGCGACGTCGGAGCCGGCTGACGGTTCGGAGAACAATTGACACCAAATCTCTTCACCATAAAGCGCAGGCTTCACATACCGCGCCGCAACGTCTTTCGACGCATAGTGCGTGACGGTCGGGATGCACATGCCGAGACCGATTTCGAAGAACCCCGACGGCACGTCGAACTTGGACTCTTCTTGGTTGTACACCACCTGCTGCATCGGTGTGCCGCCAAGGCCACCGTTCTCCTTCGGCCACGTGATGCGCGCATAACGCTTCTCGGCCTTCTTCGCCTGCCAAGCCTTGGCAATCTTCAGAGCTTCCTGCTCATTGCGTTGAAAGCGGGGGTTCTCGGCCGAAAAGCCAACGGCAGTCTTCGGCTTCGCATTCGCCTCCAGCCAGCTGCGCACTTCGGCGCGGAAAGCGGCTTCTTGAGCGGTGTCGTTGAAATCCATGGGATCGTGTCTTTCGGTTCGAATGACGATTAAGCGACGTTCTTCTTCTCGAGGTGGTTGACCAATCGGTCCTTCCACACCCGCGATGCGCCGAGCGCCAAGCTCAGCATCTTCGAACGCCTGTAATAGAGGTGACAGTCGAGCTCCCACGTGAAGCCCATGCCGCCATGCGTCTGGATGTTCTCTTTCGAGGCATTGTGGAACGCATCCGTCGCACTGATCCGCGCGCCGGCCGCCGCCTCAGGCAAATCCGACGCATTCGTCGAGAGCGCCCACGCGCCGAAATAGGCGTTTGAGCGAGCGAGTTCGTTCATGACGTACATGTCGGCAAGCTTATGCTTGATCGCCTGGAACGAAGCGATCGTGCGTCCGAATGCGTAACGGTTCAGCGCATAGTCCTTCGCCATCACCAGGCACGCATCCGCGCCGCCAACCTGCTCGAACGCCATCAGCACGGCCGCGCGGTCCAGCACGCGCTTCGCAAGGTCCCATCCGTCGCCGGCCGGCCCAAGCGCCTCGGCGGTTGCACCCTTGAACGAAAGCTCCGCTTGGCTACGCGAGGGATCGACGGTCTTCACCGTGCGGCGCGAAACGCCCGAACCCTTCAGATCGACGATCGCGAGCGACAGTGTACGCTCGCCCTGCCCCTCGGCGGTCTTGGCAAGCACAACGGCAAAATCTGCGACATCGCCGTCCGGCACCGGGCTTTTTGTGCCGTCGAGCTTGCCCCCCTTCAAAGACGCCTTGAGCGTTTTCGGGCTTGGCGGCTGCGGTCCCTCGGCGATCGCGAACGTACCGATCCATTCGCCGCTCGCGAGCTTCGGCAGATACTTCTTTTTTTGCGCGTCGCTTCCAGCGATCAACAGTGCTTCGGTCGCAAGATAAGCGGATGACGCGAACGGAACCGGCGCAACCACGCGGCCCAACTCTTCCGCAATCACACAAAGCTCAAGATGCCCAAGGCCCAAGCCGCCGTATTCTTCCGGGATCGCAGTGCCCAGCCAACCCATCTCGGCGATCTGCTTCCACAGCGCCTTGTCGTACGGCTCGTCGCCTTCCAGGATCTTACGCACGACTTTCGTCGAGCATTTTTCCGTCAGGAACTTGCGCGCCTGATCCTTCAGCATCTTCTGGTCGTCTGAGAAATCGAAATTCATCGCGGCCCTCAAGGTTGAACTTGGTTCGGGGCGGCGCAAGGCACCTAGTCGTCGGCGCCGCCGAGATTGCGTTTCAGCTTTTCAAGCTTCGCAATCAATTCCTTCACCTCACTCTGTCGCATACCTTGCAGCGCACGCGCAAATGTTCCCTTCGCAGCCGCAGCGGCGAGTGGAAATGCCTTCTCGATTTTTGCCGTAACGGAAACCCGGCGCGCCCGGCGATCTCTCGGATCGGACTTGCGTACAATCCACCCGCCTTGCTCTAACCGGTCGAGCGTTTTGCCGAGGGGGGCTTTCTCGATCTCCGTCAAGTCGGCGATTTCGGTTTGGGTCAACGGAACGCCGGCGCGGTCGATCGTGAACAGCACCCGCCACTGCGCGCGCGTGAGGCCAAGCCCGACGAACCGGCTTTCGAAGTCTTTGCTTAAGAGGCGATGAATATCGGGGAACAGCCAGCCAAGCGTGTGCTCGACCTCCATCTCGATCTTTAGCCGCTCATTTTCCGTCCGCCGCACGGATTTTGCGGCAGCCACGGACTTCCGCGCGGCTTTGCCCCGTGCTGCGGTCGAAAATGTCTCACTCAAAGGCGTGCTACCTGCTGTTCAGGAATTGGTATCGTAGCATATAGTAATCTCGTATACTAATTCCTGACGTCAACAGGTAACGCCGCGCTATGATCGCACACCGGCCTTTCGCCGCCGCCGTTCTGACCGTGCTCGCCTTGGGCCTCGCCGCCTGCGGAAAGCCCACAGAAGCCGAGGACCAGCAAAAGACAGCCGCCCCAGTCGGGGTAACGGTCTCGACCGTGAAGGTCACGAAGGCCGATGTCGCCGTCCCGATCATGGCCACCGGCTCGCTGACCCCTTCGCGTCAAACCGATATCGGACCCACCGTCGACGGCATTATCGATGAGGTCATGGTCGGCGTCGGCAGCAAGGTAAAAAAGGGCGACCCGCTCTTCCGCACCCGCGACGTCGACATCCGTCTCGTCGTGCAAGAGCAAGAAAAGCAGGTCGCACTCGCACGCGCGCAACTGCGCAACGCCCAGGCCGATCTCAAACGCCAAGACTCGCTCAAAGGCGGCGGCTGGGTCAGCCAGTCGCGCATGGACACCACAAAGACAAACGCCGACGTGGCCGCAGCCCAGCTCGGCATCTGGGAAGCGCGCTTGGCGCAAGGCCGTCAACAGCTGAAAGACACGCTCGTCCGCGCACCCTACGACGGGGTGATCTCCAAAAAAGACGTCTACGAAGGCCGCTTCATGGCCACGCGCTTCGGCGGCGGTGGTGCGATGGGCGGTGCCGCCGGCGTTGTGCAGATCATGGGTATCGACCCGCTTGCGGTCATCGTCGTGGCGCCGGCGGCGTATTTCGAACAGCTGAAAGAAGGCATGACCGGTCGCATCCACGTCGACGGCATCTCCAAGCCATTCGAAGCAAAGGTCGCTGTGATCAACTACGGTATCGACTACAAGTCGCGCAGCGTCGAAGTCCGCATGGCACTGCCCAATCCGGACTACAAAATTCTCCCTGGCCTCTATTGTCGGGTCGAACTGATCCCTGCCGCGCGCAAGGCGCTGGTGGTCGACCGCAAAGCGATCCTCGGCCCCGACGGTTCGCGCTACGCATTCACTGCGCAAAACGGCCGCGCGAAGAAAATCGCCCTCTCGACCCGCGAGATCGACGGCGAACGCGTCGAACTCTTAAGCAACGTGCCGGAAGGCACCGAACTCCTGACCGGTCCGAACCTGTCGCAACTTGCCGACGGCGTTCCGGTGACGATCGAAGGGGCCGTAACAAAGCCCACCACGCAAGCGAAACTCTAGTCCATGTGGATTTCCGATCTTTCGATCCGCCGGCCAGTTCTGGCCACGATGGTCATCGGCGCGTTGGTCGCGCTTGGGTGGGTATCGCTGCAGCGGATCGGGGTCGATCTCTTCCCGCGCGTTGAGTTTCCCTATGTGAACGTCATGACCGTGCTCGAAGGCGCAAGCCCCGACGCGATAGAAACCGACGTCACCGACACGATTGAAGCCCAGGTCAACACGATCTCCGGTATCAAATCGCTCTCGTCGCAAAGCTACGAAGGCCTCTCGCAGATCATCATCGAATTCGGCCTCAACGAAAATTCCGACGTCAAAGCTCAAGACGTTCGCGACAAGGTCAACCTCGCGATCCGCGACCTGCCGCAGGACGCAGAGCAGCCAATCATCCAAAAGATTGACCCCGACGCCGAACCGATCCTCTCGGTCATGCTCTCGGGCGACATGCCGACGCGCGATCTTACCGAGTTCGCAGACAAGCAAATCAAGGAGCGCCTCGAACGCGTCTCCGGTGTCGGCCAAGTCACGATCCTAGGCGGCCGCGCCCGGCAAATCCGCATCTGGCTCGACGCTAACAAAATGCGCGCGCTCAACGTCACGGCCGACGATGTCGTCTCGGCGCTGCGCCGTGAAAACGCCGACATGCCCGGCGGCAATTTGGAACTCTCGGGCGAACACGCCGAATTCAGCGTCAAGACGAAAGGCGAGGTCAAGCGCGTCGAAGACTTCAAGAACATTGTCGTCTCGTTCCGCCAACTCGCGCTGCCTACACTTCTGGGCGACATCGCCCGCGTCGAAGATGGCGCCGAGGACGAACGCACCTTTGCGACCCTAAACGGCAAGCCCGGCATCTCGCTCGAGGTCCGCCGCCAATCGGGACAAAACACCGTTGAGGTCGCAAAGGCCGTCAAGCGCGAAATCGAGTCGATGCGAAGCGCGGTGCCCGCCGGCGTCAAGATGGTCGTCGCGCGCGACATCTCGCTCTTCATCGAAGAGTCGGTGAACGACGTCGGCTTCGACATCATGCTGGGCATCTTCCTCGTCATCGTGATCACGATGGCGTTTCTGCTCGACTTCCGCGCTACGATTATCGTTGCGGTCGCGATGCCCACCTCGTTGATTGCAACCTTCTTTGCGTTCTATTGGGCCGGCTTCACGCTCAACAACTTGACGCTCATGGCGTTTTCCGTGTCTGTCGGCCTCCTCGTCGACGACGCGATCGTCGTCCTCGAAAGCGTTCACCGCAAACTTGAAGAAGGCTTGAACCCCGCGGAAGCTGCCTCCAAAGGCACAAGCGAAGTCGCGGTCGCCGTCATGGCGGGCACCTGGGCGGTGGTCGCCGTGTTCGTGCCGATCGCATTCATGGAGGGCGTCGTCGGACGCTTCTTTTACCAATACGGCCTAGCGATCGTTTTCTCGGTTCTGGTGTCATTACTCGTTTCGCTGACGTTGACCCCCGCGCTCTGCTCCAAATTCTTGAGCAAGCTGCATCTCGGACCGTTCGCGCAACGGATCGAAGGCTTCCACCATGGACTCGAGAGCGTTTACAAGCGCATCCTCCATTGGTCGCTTGAACGCCGTTGGACAGTGCTCGGCATCGGCCTCGCGACGATCGTCGCCGGCGTCATGCTCGCCCGCGGCATCCCGTTCGATTTCCAAGCCAAGACAGACCGCTCGGAGTTCTTGGCGACCATCGACCTGCCCTACGGCACCGGCATCGCCGACACGAAAGCCGTGGCCGCGCGCGTCAGCAAGACGCTCCAGGCGACGGAACACGTTAAAACCGTGTTCGCGACTGTCGGCGGCGGCGCTCAGCCGCGTATCAACCGCATCAATCTCTATGTCGGCCTCACGTCGAAGCGTGAGCGCTCGTACGCCGAAAACCAGTTCGTCGTCATGCAACACGTACGCGCGCTTCTGGCCAAAGTCGTGCCGGAAGCCAAACACATCGAGGCGACGGAAGTTCCCTGGATCGGCGGCAGCTCGAGCTTCAACACCGCGATCACCTATTCGCTGCAGGGACGGTCGCTGGAAACGCTGCGCGAGAAATCCGACGCGATCGTGGCCCGCATGCGCGCCGACACGGCGACCTTCACGGACGCCCGTTCGTCTTACGAAGCAGGCAAGCCCGAAGTGCAGATCCACGTCGATCGCGGCCGCGCCGCCGATCTCGGTGTCGCGATCCGTCCGCTTGCCACGACCGTTCGCGCGCTCATCGGCGGCGTCGATGCCGGCACCTACGAGGAACTCGGCAATCGCTACGACGTCCACGTCCGCCTCGAAGAATCCCAGCGCAACGACCCAACGAAACTCGATCAGATCCAGGTCCGCAGCACAAACGGCGGCCTGGTCGACCTGGCAAGCCTCGCCGAGTTTAAAATCGAGGAGGGCCCGGCCCAAGTCGACCGGCGCAACCGCGCGCGCACGATCACGATCCTCGCGAACAATCCGCCGGGCGTCGCGCTCGGCACGGCAACCGACAAGCTGCAGCAAATCGTGGCTGATGTCGGTCTGCCGCAAGGCTATACCGGCACATACATTGGCCAAGCGGAACGCATGAAGGAATCCGCCCAAGCGATCGGCTTCGCGTTCCTGCTGGCCCTGGTCGCGCTCTATATGATCCTGGCCAGCCAGTTCAACAGCTTCTCCCAGCCCGCAATCATCATGCTGACGGCGCCGTTGTCATTCGTCGGCGCATTTGCCGCGCTCTCGTTCACCGGCATGACGATGACCATGTTCGCCCAAATCGGCATGATCGCGCTGATGGGCCTCGTCATGAAGAACGGCATTCTGCTCGTCGACTACGCGAACACCGCGCGCGAAACACGCAACATAACGGCGCGCGAAGCGATGGAAGAAGCAGGCCCCCGGCGTATGCGCCCGGTCCTGATGACCCAGCTCGCGACCGTTTTCGGCATGATTCCCGTCGCGATCTCGACGAGCCAAGGTGCGGAGTTCCGCAACGGTATGGGCGTGCTGATGATCGGCGGCATCCTGTCGTCGACGCTCTTGACGCTTTTCATCGTTCCGGTTGCCTACACGTTAATGGCGGACGCCTACGCAGGATTTGGCGGATTCCAGTCGCGAATTCGCGGGCTTTTCGGCCGCCGCATCTCGCCCGCAAAGTGATCGCTTAACCGCACCTTAAGCCGCATCCGTCACGATGACGCCCTGGGATGAAGCGCCGAAAAATGGCGCCAGGGGCAAGTCATGGCAAAAGCAGTATTTCACAAGAACCAGCGCATCTATGTGCGGACCGTCGGGACGTGGTCGACGATCGAGCGCGTGGTCCCCCATTGGACCAAGGGCTTGGACGAGCCGCTGCGCATTTTCTACGATGTCGGCCTCGGGCGCGAATTCACCGCCGAAGAACTGCAAACCGAGCAATCGCACAACACGTCGAGCGTCGCAGCCGGTGCCGAAAACTGGCGCCTTGTGCGCGCGAAGAACAAATACAAAGCCCCTGAAGAGTGCGGCAACCACCCCTACCCCGGCACGCATCCGCAGGTCGTGACGGGTGAGGCCGAATGGGGCGGCTGGCGTACGCCGGGTGCGGAATACGATCTCTATCCGGAGAAAATCGAACATCAGGCGCGGATGATCGTGACGGCGCCGAAGATGGCGGCCCTCCTGCGCGCCCTCAACGATTTCGTGAAGCTTGAGGCGGAGAACGTCCCGCACGAAATTCAAACGCTTTGCCAAGAAGCGGCAGGCATGCTGCGCTACATCGAGCAGGACATCCCGCAGTAACCTGTTGACATCAGCTTACGGGAAGATTTGACGTTTGGGCGTCCGCCATCTGGTGCGACGCCCGAACTTTTTCCGGAAGGCCGCCATGTCATCCAAGATCGACACGTTCCGTCGCCTGCACGAAAGCGGCTGCTTCGTCATCCCGAACCCGTGGGACCCCGGCAGCGCGATCTATCTCGAGAAGCTGGGCTTCAAAGCGATCGCAAGTACCAGCGCAGGGTTCGCCTGGTCTCAAGGTCACAGCGACAACGACGTGACGCTTGAGCAGTTGCTCGCGCATCTCAAAGCGCTGGCCGGCGCCGTGAGCATTCCGGTCAACGCCGATTTCGAAGACGGTCTGGCCGTCGAACCCGAAGGCGTCGCCGCCAACGTGACGAAAGCCATCGCAACCGGCATCGCCGGGCTCTCGATCGAAGACTCGACGCAAGACGGCGCCGAGCCTCTCTACGCCTTCGGCAAAGCCGTCGACCGCATCAAGGCCGCCCGCGCCGCGATCGACAAAACGGGCAGCGGCGTGCTGCTCACGGCGCGCACCGAAGGCTTCATCAGAGGCCGTCCCGATCTCGCCGAAACCATCAAGCGCCTCCAAGCGTATTCCACCGCGGGTGCCGACTGCCTGTTTGCACCGGGCCTAAACAAGAAGGACGACATCGCAGCCGTTGTACGCGCGGTCGCGCCGAAACCGGTAAACCTGATCGGCGGCCCCTGGATCACGGTGGCGGAGATCGCCGACCTCGGCGTCCGCCGGATCAGCGTCGGCGGTTCACTGGCGCAAGCCGCCTGGCGCGGGTTTTCCGCTGCCGCAAAGGAAATCGCGGAGCACGGCACATTCGGCGGATTGGCAGGCCCGCGGCTCGATCTCAATGCTGTGTTCGATTAGGCCCTACCCCGCTACGGCGCAAATCGCATACAACGCGAGGCTTCGACTTGTGAGAGCCCCGCGCAATGAAGACCGAGACGCCGATTCCGATCCGCCGCCAAGACTACCGCCCCGCGCCCTATCGCGTGGCGCGGACCGAACTCGAATTCCACCTGGATGAAACGGCGACCCGCGTCTACGCAACGCTTCACGTCGAACGCCAAAACGATGCGGTCGGGCCGCTGGTGCTCGACGGCGAACATCTGAAACTCCTCGACATCAAGCTCGACAGCCGGCCGTTGCCTGCCGACGCGTATGAGGTGACGCCGGAAAAGCTCACGATCAAGAACCCGCCGGCAACGCGCTTCCGGCTCGATACCGCGGTTGAGATCAATCCGAAAGCGAACACAGCGCTCAGCGGCCTCTACATGTCCGACGGCATGTTTTGCACGCAGTGCGAGGCCGAAGGCTTTCGCCGCATCACCTACTCGTACGACCGGCCGGACAACATGTCGTCCTACCGCGTACGGATGATCGCCGACAAGGCGCGCTTTCCCGTGCTGCTCTCGAACGGCAACCCCGACGGCTACACCGCGCTACCGGGCGGCCGCCACATGGCCGAATGGGACGACCCGTTTCCGAAGCCGTCGTACCTTTTCGCCCTTGTCGCGGGCGACTTGGCACACGCCGAAGACCACTATGTCACGAGCTCCGGCCGCCGCGTCAAACTCGGCATCTACGTCACGCACGGCAACGAAGACAAAGTCGACTTCGCTATGGGCGCGTTGAAGCGCTCCATGAAGTGGGACGAAGACGCGTTCGGCCGCGAGTACGACCTCGATGTCTTCAACATCGTAGCCGTTAGCGCCTTCAACTTCGGTGCGATGGAGAACAAAGGCCTTAACATCTTCAACGATAAGCTGATACTGGCGCGCCCCGACACCGCGACCGACACCGACTACGACCTGATCGAAGCCGTCGTCGGCCACGAGTACTTCCACAACTGGTCGGGCAATCGCGTCACCTGCCGCGACTGGTTCCAGCTCTCGCTGAAAGAAGGCTTCACCGTCTTCCGCGATCAGTCGTTCTCGGCCGACATGCGTTCCGCCGCCGTCGAACGCATCGGCGACGTGCGCGCGTTGCGCGCGCGGCAATTCCAAGAAGACGGCGGACCGCTCGCCCATCCCGTGCGACCGGATTCGTACCTCACGATCGACAACTTCTACACGGCCACGGTGTACGAGAAGGGCGCCGAACTCTGCCGCATGGTGCGCACGATCTTAGGCGCCGAAGGCTTCCGCAAAGGATCTGACCTCTATTTCGCACGCCACGACGGCACGGCGGCCACGTGCGACGACTTCATCAAGGCGATGGAAGACGCGAACGACGTGGAGCTCACGCAGTTCAAGCTATGGTACTCGCAAGCCGGAACGCCGCGCGTGAAAGCCCGCGGCAAATACGATGCCGCAACCAAAACCTACGAAGTGACGCTGGAGCAGCATTTGGCCGGCACACCGGGACAAAAGGCGAAGGAGCCGATGCACATCCCTGTCTCCGTCGGCCTCGTCGGACGCAAGAGCGGCCGCGACCTCAGTGTGACCCACGAGGGCGACAAGGCGACGACGCACGTCCTGAATCTGCGCAAAGCGAAGCAGACGTTCAAACTAACCGGCGTCGGCGAACCGGTCGTGCCGTCGATCGGCCGCGGCTTTTCCGCGCCAGTTCGCTTCGACGTGGGCACGAACGGCGAAGATCGCGCGTTCCTGATGGCGAAGGACTCGGATGCCTTCAATCGCTGGGAAGCGGGCCAGAGCATTGCCACAGGCTCACTGCTGCGCATGACGAAGCAAGTCGTCGCCGGCAAAACACCGGAGGTCGATGAACTCTACGTCGACGCATTCGCTGAATTGCTGCGCGACGCGCGCAAAGACCCGTCGTTCACTGCACTCGCGATCCAACTCCCGGGCGAGATGGAACTCGCGCAGATAATCGAAGACGCCGATCCGGACGCGATCCACACCGCGCGCGAGACGCTGAAGAAGGCGCTCGCCTCGACGCACAAAGGCGCGCTTCGCGAAATCTACCAATCGCTTAAGAGCAACGAGCCGTACAGCCCCGACGCCACATCCGCCGGTCGGCGCTCGCTGCGCAACATGTGTCTGCGTTACCTGGCCGCGGAAGACTCGAAGGAAACCCGAACCCTGGCGTTCGAACAGTTCCGCGCCGCCGACAACATGACCGACAAGATCGGCGGCATGGCCCCATTGGTCGACATGGACGGCGACGAACGCGACAAGGCGCTGAAGCAGTTCTACGAGCAGTGGAAGGCGAATCCCCTGGTCACCGACAAATGGATGTCCTTGCAGGCGATGTCCTGCCGCCCGGACACGCTCGCACAGGTCAAAGCCTTGACCAAACACGCCGCCTTTAACATCGAAAATCCCAACCGCGTCCGCAGTTTGATCGGTGCCTTTGCCATGAACAATCAGCTGCGCTTCCACGCACTTGATGGTTCAGGTTATGCGTTCTTGGCCGACAACATCATGAAGCTCGATAAACTCAACCCACAGGTTGCAGCTCGACTGTGCGGTGCGTTCGAAACCTGGCGTCGCTTCGACGGCAAACGCCAGAAATTGATGCGTGAGGAGCTAATGCGCATCAAGGATGCAAAGAACCTCTCCCGCAACGTGCACGAGATCACCGAGAAGACACTGGGCTGAGTCTTTCAGGCATCGATTACCCTTTTACCTGTTGCAGATCGCACCCACTGGGTATTCCCAAGCCAACGCGGCCGACATAATCGCCACTGGACCTGATTCGAGTCTGTGCGATCAAAAATGGCAATAGCCACAACAACACCAGTGCATACATCGTCGGCTGGCGCCTTAGGCGCATGGTCGGGGATGACGGCGAAACGCCGTACATCCCTTTTGATTGTGCTGGGGACCCTTGCAACCGTTCTGTCGGTCGCTGCGGCAGGCTCAATCCAGATGCGCAAAGATCACGCGATCGCGCTGGAGCAGGTTGAACGCGAGTCTCGCTCCTTTGTCGCCGTCACCGGCGCCCTCGTCTCGGGTGCACTCGACCGCACCCAGGAGATGCTGAGGCGCTCCGCACGCATGTCGCCTGGCGCTGCCGTTGCAACCGATCCCGCCCTCATCAATGTGGTCGCCACTGACGCCTTGGGCAACATCGCCTGGGACAAGAACGGCGCACCCCTCGAGCCGCGCCGGCTGAGCGATATGGTGCTGTTGCGCAAACTGGCCTCAACGCCTGAGAGCGTGCGCTTCGTTTCCGGTTCATTCGCAGACAACGAGTTTGGCAAAAGCCCCTTTGTGGTCGCCATGCGCAGCGACAGCATCGCCGGTCAATTCGTATTCGCGCTCATCGATCCAAGCTATCTGACAAGCCTACTCGAAAGCGTCCAGGGCAGCCGCAGCGTTGGTGTCATTCTGGCCGACGCGCAAACCAGGCGCATCGCTTCCACGGCAATCGACGACGCGCTTTACGCGCATGCGGCTTCGGTCAGCCCTGCCAACGTGTCCACAACACCGGCGCTGCGCTACATCACCGACAGCGGGGCCAACTACCTAACGACGACGCGTCTAATTCCTGGTTACGATCTCCGGCTCGTCACCGTCGTGCGCGCCGCCGATGCGCTGTCGCAATGGTACCAATCCCTCCCCCTCTACTCAATCATGATCTTCGGTCCGAGTTTGCTCGGCGCGGGGCTGGCGTGGGCGTTGCTCACACAAATCGAACGCACGTCGCGCGTCGATGGTGTCTTACGCCGCACAGAGGAACGCTTCGAACTCGCCGTCAGCGGCGCCAAGTGCGGAATATGGGATTGGGATATCGCAAACCGCCGCCTGTATTGGTCGGGCGCGATGAATGCGCTCTTGGGCCGGGGCAAGCAGCCGCGCATTCTCTCGTTCGACGAAGCTGAGCAGCTGATCCACCCGGAAGACCGCTTCGTCCTCGGCGCAATAGAATCCTCGGTCCGCGCCGGTGCCGACGGCTACGACCGCTCGTTCCGCGCCAAACACGCCGACGGACACTGGGTTTGGGTCCGCGCCAAGGGTCAGCACTACCGCACGATCCGCTCCGAGGACGGCCGCCTATCAGGCATCGTCCTCGACATCTCCGACCAGAAACGCGCCGACGCCCGCGTTGACGCGGTCGAACGTGTCCTTGAAGCAGCATTCGAAAACGCCGCGGAAGCGTTCGTCCTTTGGGACCGCGACGACCAGCTCATCGTCTGCAACAAGCGCTTCCAGGAATTCTACGGCATCGACGGGATCAAGGCCGGCGAGTCGCGCCAGGCGATCTTCAAACGCGCCAGATCGCCGGGCGAAGGCGCCGATACGGCGACACCGCTTGAGATGTTCGATTCCTCGGGCAATACCGGAACGATCGAATTGCAAAAAGCCGGAAACCGCTGGCTCCTCGTCAGCGAACGCCGCGCGCTCGAAGGCGGCAAGATCGCGGTGGCGACCGACATCACTGCATTGAAGGCGCACGAGGACGAACTTGAGACCTCGCGCAACCTGCTCGAAGCGCAGACCCGGAAACTCAGCGAACTTGCAAAGCGCCTCGAATCCGAGAAAGAGCGCGCCGAAGAAGGCAGCCGCGCGAAATCGGAATTTCTGGCAAACGTCAGCCATGAACTCCGCACGCCGCTCAACGCCATCATTGGTTTCTCCGATGTTATGCGGAACGAAATGTTGGGCGCCCTGCCGCCGCGCTATGCCGAGTACGCGAGCGATATAAACCGCTCGGGTCAGCATCTGCTCGATCTCATCAACGACGCCCTCAGCATGGCGCGAATTGAATCAGGCAAGATCGAACTCGAGTTCGTCGCTGTCGATCCATCGCAACTCGTCAACGACGCAATCAAGACGATCAAGCCGAAGGCAGACGAAGCCGGCCTTCAGTTCCGCATCAACACACCCGATCTGCCGCCTGTGAAGGCGGACAGACGCGCGATCAAGCAGGTGCTGCTTAACCTTCTGTCGAACGCAATCAAGTTCAACAGTTCCGACGGCTATATAACCGTCGAAACACGCGCCGAGAAAAACGGCGTTGCGATCTGGATCCACGACACCGGTGTCGGCATCGACAACCCCGACATCCCGCGCGTGATGAAGCCGTTCGAGAAAGCCGGAACCGCAGGCCACCAAAACGACGGTGGTATGGGCCTCGGCCTTCCGGTTTCGAGCGCGCTCGTGGAACTGCACGGCGGCAAACTCGTGATCGAAAGCGAAGTCGCGATCGGAACCAGTGTTTACTTCACACTGCCGTTCGCACAAGACGGCGTCGCCTAGGCGTACCAGTCGTACTCATGCGCCGGAATGAAGTCGCGGAAGCGCTCAAACTCCGCCCGCTTCGTCGCGCAATAAAGGTCGACATAGGTTGGGCCCAAATATTCGCGCATCACACTGCCGTTTTCGAGCGCAAGCAGCGCGCCGTCGACGTTGAGCGGAACTGTCGGATCGACAAGCGCTGAAACGTCGCCGTCGCTCGGTTGCCCAGGATCGATGTTCTGCCCGATCCCATGGTGAATGCCAGCCAGGACCGCCGCGATCGCCAAGTAAGGATTAGCATCGGAGCCGGCAACGCGGTGCTCAAGCCGTGGCTGCACATCGCCGCCCACCACGATCGAGATGTTCGCCGAAGCATTGGAATAACCCCAACGCCTATTGCGCGGGATAGCCGTCGCGCCCGAAAAGCGCCGGAACGCATTCACGCTGGGTGCAAAGAGAGCTATCGATTCCGCCATCAACGCCTGCAGACCGCCAGCCGCAAACCGCGCCAAACCGCGCCCGGAGTCAGAGGAAAACACACTCTCGCCGGAGCGTTTGACGTCGACCACCACGCGCATGCTGGAGCCTGCGCGCTTGAGGAACGGCCGCGCCATGAAGAGGGCGTCGCGCTTGTGATTGCGTGCCACGGCGCGCACGACTTGCCGCAGGAAAACCGCATGGTCAGCCGCAGCAACCGCATCGCTCTGCGCCGCAAAACCGAAACTGATGCGCGGCAAGTCGCCGTCTATCATGAGCTGCGGCAATGCTTGCGCCTGGGCCGCGCTTGCGATGTCTTTGCGAATAACCTCAAGCACCGCGCTGTCGGCGGCCGTTGTTTCCTGGGGTAGACCGTTTTTCCCACGCTCCCGGTCGACGATGAAGGCATCAATCTCGACCCCGACGGCAGGCGCCACATCGAACTCGTCGAACCGCCTAACAACCCGCTTCAGCACATTGCGCGGTTCGCCGAAGAAGGGTTCGCCCTTGCCGTCGCTGAGCGCCATCAAGACCTGCCCATGCGGCCGTTGCGCCCAACTCACGCGCGTGAGTGTCCCTGCCACCGGCCAAGCTGTCCCCGGCGCGCCGCCGCTCGCCATCTGCCCCTCGACGACATCGCCGCGTGCGTCTAGAAAGTAAATCGAAGACGGAATGGACAAGCCGTTGCGAAACAGGTCGTCAAGTTCGGCGCACGCGATTCGCTTACCGCGCACGTTCCCGCACAAATCGACGAATACACAATCGACGTAGTGAACGTTTGGGTTCTCGCTTAAGAAAGCAGCGACCTCGGTGGCGCCGAGACGCGACGCTCCAGCCTCGTCCGAGAGTGCGTTTCGATGAACGTTCATGAAGGTTCCGCGACGCCCCAAATCCGATGGTCACCCCGCCTCGGATCATGCACCGCAGCATAGGGCGCGGCGAATGGGCTCAGCAACCGGCGATTGTTTGAAAGGCTAACGATTCCGGTAGGTTCAAGCGGCCCTTCTGCGGCAGAACGCCATCGGGTGTGGTGCCGTGCCGCAATTGTTGCCTGTTACGGAGGTGCTAGGCTTACCTTCAAGTCGTGCGAAAGCGTGCGGTGCGGGACTTTGCAAGACGGCGGCCTCGGCTGCCTTTTTTCTTGCATCGGGCACCAAGCGTTTGAGTTCGAAGATCGTACGACGAAACGGGGATTCATGGCCACCATGACGGCCATAAACGGAGAGAAAGAATGAATAGGACTGGTCTGTTTCTCTTTATCGCGGTCGTCATCCTGGCGGTCGCAGCCTACTGGTACTACACGAACAAAATGGCGAAGCCTCCTGAGGCTGATCCGGCGGCAATGACCGATCCGGCTGCCACGGACCCGGCAGCAGCGACGGCGACCGATCCGGCCGCGACCGACCCGGCGACGGCGACCGATCCGGCAGCAGCTCCGGCTGACCCGGCAGCAGCTCCGGCTGATCCGGCAGCGCCGCCGGCCGACCCGGCAGCACCGCCGGCCGACCCGGCAACGCCGCCACCGCAATAAGCTGGCAGCGACAACAATCCGCTTGACGGAATTGGGCATGCGGTTCGCTAATTGCGGACCGCATGTTTTTTTGTGCCTGAGAGTCGCGACGTAACCTCTAGGGAAACCCCGGATGAACAGATCCTTGATTGCGATCCTTGCGATCGTCCTGCTCGGAGTTGTCGCCTATTTCGTCTTCGGTCAATCGAACAAACCTGCCGATCAAACGGCAACGACAACACCCACGACCGATGCCGGCGACAGCGATGAACCGCTGCTCTTCACGTGGGAGAACTGGGCTGATCCGCCCTTCTTCGCCGAGTACAAGGAAAAGCACGGCACGGTACCTCAATCGCAAATCTGGGCCGACGAAGACGAAGCCTTCGCGAAGATGCGCACGGGCTATA
This sequence comes from Alphaproteobacteria bacterium, assembly GCA_031378595.1. Taxonomy (GTDB): domain Bacteria; phylum Pseudomonadota; class Alphaproteobacteria; order Micropepsales; family Micropepsaceae; genus SZUA-430. The sequence goes on along the minus strand of JANNEL010000037.1, from coordinate 13,035 downwards.
CGCCCGACGTCATGGGGCCCTGCTCGTACGAATTCGGCCGCTGGCAGGAAGCCGGCCTCTTGCAGCCTATCGACGTGACCAAGCTGAAGCACTGGAAGGACATCCCGGACTACCTCAAGAAGGTTCCGGGCATGATGAAGTCCGAGACGGAGGCGTGGTTCATCCCGCAATACTGGGCGAACACGTCGGTCACCTACCGCACGGATTTGGCGCCCGAATACGTGGGTAAGGAGAGCTGGAAAATTCTCTTCGACCCGAAATACAAAGGCAAGGTCGCCGGCCTCGAGGGCGTGGACGACACGGTTACTTTGATCGCCAAGACGTTCGGCGTCGATCCGTACAACATGACCGACGAACAATGGAAAATGGTGCAAGGGAAACTGCGCGAGTTCGTTGCGAACGCGCGCTTCATCTCCAGCGACGAAACGTCGTTGAGCCAAGCACTTGCAGCGGGCGAAGTGGTCGCGGCCATCACCTGGAACCAAACGCACGCGGCGTTGAAGCGTGAGGGCAAGCCCGTTGCATACATGAACCCACCCGGCGGCATGTTCACCTACCTGTGCGGCATGGTTCTGCACGCAAAAACGAAGAAGCTGGATAAAGCCTACGACCTCATCGACAGTGGCATCTCGGCCGCAGCGATGAAGTACCAGTTCGAAGAACTGCACAACGGCCCCGCGAATATGAGCATCTTCGCCGACTACACCGACGATCAGTTGAAAGAGATGGGTTTCGTGCGCGACGTGAAGTCGTTCATCGAATCCGGCACGTTCCAAGTGCGCCTCAAAAACAAGGATGAGATCATCAAGTTCTGGACCGAGATTCGCGGCGGCGGTTAAGCGCCCGATCTGACGTCGTTAGCGGGCGCCGCCATCATCGCGGCGCCCGTTCTTTTTGGGCGAAAGGGGATGACATCCGCGGGCCAAATCCCATATCTACGCCCCTTGAGGTAGTACGAATGAAGACCACCGATCCCCGTGATTTGGAACCACCCGCACAGGCGGTCGCGGGTGTCATCGCGCTCGCCCATCACGCCGGTGCCAAAGACTGGATCCCCGCGACCAGCGGAAACTTCTCCGTCCGAATAGACGCCACGGACTGCGCGATCACGGCCTCGGGCAGCGACAAGACGAAGCTCACGCCGAACGGCGTCATCCGCGCCCCATTCACCGGCGGCGCACACTCCCGCCAATCCGCTGAGGCGCCGCTGCACTACCTGATGTACCGCCTATCTCCCGCAATAGGCGCCGTGACACACGTACACGCGCAACCCGCGGTCTTGGCATCGCTGGCTCTGGCGAAAAACGGCAGTGTCCGCATCGAAGGCTTGGAACTGCTGAAAGCGTTCTCAGGCGTCAAGACGCACGAGACCCACCTCGACATTCCCGTCTTCGAGAACGAGCAAGACATGGGCGCACTAGCCGCCCGCGTGGAAACCCGCCTGAAGGCCGATGGCCTCGGCTGGGGTTTCCTGCTTGCCGGGCACGGCATCTACGTCTGGGGGAAAGATGTGGGAGAGGCCCTTCGCCATCTCGACGCATTCGACTATCTTTTTACCCTGATGCTGAAGTTGAAAGGAGTTCCGGTATGACGATCCTAACGGTCTACGACCTGACCAAAGGCACGTCGCCCCGCGACGCCACCCGCGACGAGCGCGACATCCGCAAGGCGCTGATCCCGTTCGATGTGCGTTTCGAGCGCTGGGAGGCGACGAAGCCGCTCGCCCCCGGCGCAGGCCAAGACGCCGTGCTGGAGGCCTACGCGAAAGACGTCGATCGCCTGAAGAAGATCGGTGGCTATCAATCCGTCGATGTTGTCCGCATGCACCCGGAACACCCCGATCGCGACGCGATGCGCGGCAAGTTCCTGTCGGAACATACGCACGGCGACGATGAGGTCCGCTTCTTTGTGGAAGGCGCCGGCGCGTTCTATCTGCGCAACAACGAGCACGTGTTGAAGGTCGTTTGCGAAGCCGGCGATTTGCTGTCGGTTCCGGCCCACACGCGCCATTGGTTCGACATGGGTCCCCGCCCGCTCTTTGCAGCCATCCGGTTGTTCACGACGCCGGAGGGTTGGGTCGCCTCGTTCACCGGCGACAAGATCGCCGACACGATCCCGAAATACGACGCGTGAAAGCAGCCCTACTCGATATCGAAGGTACGATCGGGGACATCGCGTTCGTACGCGACGTCCTGTTCCCTTTCGCGCGCGCACGGATCGCCGACACGCTCAAGGCTCGCTGGACCGATCCAGAAGTCGAGGTGACGGTCGCTGGTGCGCGCGAGGCGAGCGCCAAGGCTCTGGCAACGCCACAAGAAGCGGCCGCCCAGTTCCTCGCTTGGATGGACGAGGACAAAAAGATCACCCCGCTAAAAGCGCTTCAGGGTATCACTTGGCGCGAAGGCTACGCATCCGGAGAACTGAAGGCGCACCTCTATCCCGACGCCATCGAAGCGATGCGCACATGGTCCCGCCATGGCGTGCAAATATTCATCTATTCGTCGGGCTCGATCGAAGCGCAAAAGCTCTATGTCGCACACAGCGTTGCGGGTGATCTGTCCCCGTTGGTGGGCGGCTACTTCGACACGACGACCGGCCCCAAGGGCGACCCAGCGTCCTACACGAAGATCGCAACAGCGGTCGGCGTCGAACCTTATGAGCTCACGTTCTTCTCGGATGCGCCCGCAGAAACCGACGCGGCCCACACGGCTGGCGTCGTCGTTTACCGCATCGACCGCAAGCAGCCGCTTTCCTTCGAAATTGACGACCGCGGCACGCGCGTCATCGGCTCGTTTGCAGGCCCGCTCGCCGGTTATTGATAAAGCGCGATACTTCCGATGCGCGTGTCGATCTTCTGCAAAACCGCCGTGTAGGCGGGCGACCCGACATCGCCGTAGCGCTTCTTGAACAGCGCCGCGCTCAATCCTTCCGGCAAGTCGCTTACCATTGGGAAGAAGTCGCCTTCGCTGATGCCGCCCGCGAACGCGCTTTGCAACGCCCGCGCCGAAGCTTCGTTGGCGGTCGCCACCTCCGCAAACCGGACGCCGGTTCGGTCGGCCGCAACGTCAGTGAAACTGAACCCGGAAGGCCCGTCACTGTCGGCCACTTCCTTCGCTTCGCCGATCAGGTTCGAGACACCGCTGCCGGTCGCCACCTGGAGACCAGCTGTCGTCGCGAAATGGCGCACCCAATCGTGCCGCCGCTGCACCTTCACCGAAGCGATATCGAACGGCCCCGCGTCCGCATCCTTCGTGTTCACGTCGGCAAGCAACGCCTGAAAGCGGTCGTCACCGAGATACATCGCAAGCGCCAGTATCAATGCGCGATTCTCCTCCACTGGGTCGTTGCCTTGCGAACGTTCTTGCGCAACCGCGAACAACGGCCCGAGATACGCGGCAAGCGACACCGGCGTCGTCGCCTGCGATGCGCTCGTGCCCACAAGCGTCAAATAGTACGACCGGATCGCCTCCGCATTGTCGAGGTTCAAGGCCTTTCCCGCCGCCGCTTTCACATCGGAAACGAGGTCCGCCGGCGGCTGCACGCCGACCGTGATCACATCTCCCGCCACCTCAACGGAGCGGATGCTCGAATAAATCGGATCGCCCTTACCCTGCCCCACGAACCAATCGAGCAAATAGATCGTCACAGGCTTGATGATCCAACCCGGCACGCTGATCGAACCGACCGAGAGGCTCGACACCGAGAGCTCGGTATCCGACGGCACAACCTTCGCTTCGACGTTCAGATACTTGCCAAGCAAACTCTCCGGGATCGGCAACGTCGCAGTGCCCTGAAACACGACACCGTCTGGCGCGGCTTCGACACGACCGTGCGCCGCCCCGACACGCGACAACACCGCGCCGATCGCGCGGCTGATCTCCGTGTCGCTGACACTGATCTTCGTCGCTACATCTGGGTTCAAACCACGTGGGTCGAACCGCTTCAGAATGCTCGTCGCATCCCCAATCCCGTCGAAGTTCTGCTGGTCCGCCTCGCTCACCAGAGGCTTTCGCTCGATCGCCAGCAGCGGCACGATGATCGGACTCAGGAAGATCAGCGAAACGACAAGGCGGACGACATTCTTCAGCACAAAGAACACGAGACAGAATCCCTAGCTGTTGGCTGAACGTTAGGAGAAACCCGGCGCCGCTGCCACCAACCGCGGGGGGAGCACTTCGTCTGTTGTGGCGCCAATCACCAGCCTTGGCTATCGTAACAGGCATCCACAGCCCAGGAGCCTCCCATGAACGTCAGCGAAGCCGTCTTGCGCCAACTTGTGGACCTTGGCGTCGAGGTTTGCTTCGGCAACCCCGGCACATCGGAAATGCACCTGGTGGCCAGCTTCGACCGCGTCGGCGGCATGCGCCCGGTTCTTGGGCTGTTCGAAGGTGTGTGCACCGGCGCCGCTGACGGCTACGCCCGAATGGCGGGAAAGCCTGCTGCAACACTCCTGCATCTAGGCCCCGGCCTCGGGAACGGCTTCGCGAACCTGCACAATGCCAAGCGCGGACAGTCGCGCATGATCAATCTGATCGGCGATCACGCCACCTATCACCGCAAATACGACGCACCGTTGCAAAGCGACATCCACTCGATCGCCAAGCCCGTCTCGGATTGGATCGGCGACCCAGTCTCCGCCGACGACGCGCTCGCGAAAACACGCCAAGCCTTCGACATCGCGATGCGCCCGAACGGCGGTCTGTCGACGCTGATCGTGCCCGCCGATATCGCTTGGTCCGAGATGCCACCAGCGCCGCCCAGCGTCAAAGCGAAGCGCACGGCAGCGAAAGCCGTAGACATGAAGCTTGTGCGCGAGGCGGCCGCGGCGCTGCGCTCCGGCGAACCCGCGGTCCTCTTGATCGGCGGCCATGCTGGGCTTGAACGGCCGCTGGCGCTCGCCGCCGCGATTGCAGAGAAAACCGGCGTACGCCTCTTCGCCGACACGTTCGTGCCGCGGCTCGCGCGCGGACGAGGCCGCTCGCGTCCGGATCGTGTGCCCTACTTGGGCGAGATGGCGGTGATGATGATGCAAGGCTTCCGCCACGCCGTCATGGTGGGCACGAAAGCGCCGGTGGCGTTCTTCGCCTACCCGAACAAGCCCTCCACGTTTCTGTCGCCTGAGTGCAAAACCTATCAGCCGTGGGACAGCGAAAACGACGTCGTCGACGTACTGACGGCGTTAGCCGAAGAAGTCGGCGCGAAAGTCACGCCCGCACCGGCGGGAAGCGCGCTGCCCGAGGTCCCAACCAGCGGAAAGCTGAATGTCCAAACCTTCGGCGATGCATTCGCCGCGTTGTTGCCGGAAGGCGCTATTGTTTCCGACGAGGCAATAACGTCCGGCACATGGGCGCAGATCGCCTCGCAGGCGTCAGCGCCGCACGATTGGCTGGCACTCACGGGCGGCGCGATCGGCGACGGTATCCCGATGGCGGTTGGCGCCGCGATCGCGTGCCCAGGTCGGCCCGTGATCAACCTACAGGCCGATGGCAGCGCGATGTACACGATCCAAGGCTTGTGGACTGCGGCGCGCGAAGGCCTGCACGTCATCACCATCCTCTTCAACAACAAGTCCTACGGCATCTTGAATATGGAGCTCGACCGCGTCGGCGCGACCGCGCAAAGCGAACGCTCGCGCTCGTTGCTCTCGCTCGACAAGCCTGTGATCGACTTCACTGCGATGGGAAAGGCGCTGGGCGTCAGCGCCGCACGCGCCGACGACTGCGAAAGCTTCGTCAAAGCAGTCAAGCGCGCGCTCGCCGAACCCGGCCCGCACTTGATCGAAGCGATGTTTGCTTAAAGCACAAATAAAAAGCGGCAGGTGCCGTTGGGGGCGAACACCTGCCGCATTCGACGCCTAGGCGATGGGTTCGACGGGAACGCTTGGGTAGGGGGGCATCCCGTCTCTAGGCGCGAAAGAATCACTTCAGTGATCTAACTCTAGCAGCCGATCCGGATCGCAATAGGGGGGGCACTGTGGACGAGCGCAACATTGGCTGGGAAAGACAGAAGTTTCATCGCGCGGTCGCTCGCGACGAAGTCACAACCCCATGTTGGCTGTACCAATCCGTCCAACGAATCGCTTGGCCAAATTTTCAGCGGTAACGCTTGATGATTTCATGCTAACAATCGGAGACGATCCGTATGAAATCAATCAGATGAGGCTGAAGTTTCAATTACCGCGTGCACGCGATTGCTGTTCTGCCGTTGACGCGTCGTCGTTTCAACCGCCATGGTTTTCCACATGAACGTGTCCCCGCTCGCATTTGACTCCTCATCCTCGCGTCTCGCCGCGCTTTGGATCGCGGTGTCAATCGTCTCGGTGGTGTCTGTTGCCATCGCACCGATTGCAGCGTTTGTGCTGATGATCAGCGCTTTCGGCCTGCCCCACGTGCTCTACGAGCTTCGCTACGTCGACGAGCGCTTCAGCGCCCGGATGTCCGCGCGCCCACTCGCCGCCATCGGCGCCCTCGTGGCACTCATTGCCACCGCCAGAATCGCCAACGGCATGCACATCCTGATGGGTGATGCCTTCCTTTGGATCGAGCTTGGCCTTGGCGCCGCCTTGGCACTGACCGCAACCGCGCTCATGCGCCACAACAAGCCGCTCGGTGCCGCCATCGGCACCGCCTTCGCTCTCGGCGCAGTCTTCGCGCCCGTGCCCACGTTCCTAATCTGGGCTTGGCTGCACAACCTTACCCCGCTCGGCTTCGTCGCCGAAATCACCGAAGGCGAAGAGCGCCGCCGTTGGCTCACGCTGCTCGCGATCCCGTTCTTCGTCCTCCCAGCCTTGGTCGCAACGGGCATGTTCCATGGCCTCGCCAATCTCGTGTTCCAAGTGGCCGAGTTGCAATGGACCTCGATGTTCGGCGCAGGCGACAAGCCGTTGCTCTCGTTCCTACCGCCGGAGTCACTGGACCTAAACCTGTTTTCGGCAGCCGTCGTCGCCCAGTCGATGCACTACGTCGCCGTCATCGTCCTGCTGCCGCAGCTCTTGCGCGCCAAACAAGGCACCGCCGCCCAGACGCTCGTCCCATGGCCCACTTGGCCGGTGTTCGCAGCCGGCGTCGCTGCAATCGCTGCCGTCGCCTTCGGCGTTTATGCGGTCAGCTACACCGACGCCCGCGCCGCTTACGGCGTTGCCGCCGCGATCCACGCCTGGATCGAATTGCCGATCCTCTTGCTCGCCATCGGCCAAGGCTTCACGTCAGCGCGTAAATAGCTTCGCCGCCCCACCATGACGCCGCGTTCGCAAGAACCGAAAACAACGCGGCCTCATCCCACCGTGATGTTGCCAGCAAGCGATACGCGAAGCTCTCCGCAACAATGACGCCCGCCTCCAACGCCGGCGTCACCAGCGGTCCGAAGGCCGCCTGCGCGTCGTAAAATACAGCCCACAGGATCGGGTGCGTCATCGTGCTTCCGGCAACAGCGGCAAGCGCACACATCAAAGCCGCGCGACCGAACGCTGGCGCAAGCGCCGCCGCGACGGCCGCCTCGATGGCATAGGTCAACGCCATCGCCTCAAGCTGAGTCACCGCTTCCACCCAAGGCCAAGCACCGTCAGCGCGTAGGCCGCAAGGGTCAAAAGACCTAAGATAGCGACGTACACCAGCGACCGTTCAAACGTGACGCCAGCGAGCGAAGTTAGCAGCGGTTGCGCAACCAACGCGGCGACCAACCCCGCAAGCAACGTTCCGCCGAGAAACCGCAACCCATTGTCGATCAGTTGCGCATCGACGCGCACCATCCCGCGCCGCCACGCGAACGCGCCAAGCACCAGCACGTTCACCCAGACGCCGACGGCCGTACCAAGCGCCAAACCTTCGACGCCGTAGCCAAGACCAACAATGAGCCCAAACTTGACCGCCAGATTGCAGACCATCGCAACGACCGTCGCAATAACGGGCGTTCGCGTGTCGCCCGTCGAATGAAACAGAGGTGTCACCGTGCGCAGCACGACGAACGCCGGCAACCCCGCAGCATACGCAACCAACACGGACGCAGCTGCACGCGCCGCATCCACATTGAACGCGCCGCGCGCGAACAAACCTTCCATGATCGCGTCGGGAAACACGAAGAACGCCGCGAGGCAGGGCATCGTCAGCAGCAGCCCCATCTCCGTGCCACGATTGAACGTACGCGCCGTCTGCGCCGTATCGCCGGCCTGCGCGCTGCGCGACATCTCCGGCAACAACACCGTTCCAAGCGCGATCGCAATCACGCCCATCGGCAATTGGTTCACGCGGTCGGCGTAGTAGAGCGACGTGTATGATCCCGCGCCGAGAAAGCTCGCCAAAATCGTGTCGGCAAAGAGCGCGAGTTGCACACCGGCCGCACCCAGCGTCGCTGGCCCAAACCGCCGCAGAAACGTGCGCGCATTCTGGTCGACAGACGGGAGCGCAGGCGCAACCGGCAACTTCGCAAACCACGCGGCGAAAACAAGAAGCAGCAACTCGGCGACGCCGCCTGCGACCACGCCCCACGCGGCCGCGTACCCAGCACTCGGAAACAGGAACGCAACGCTGAGCGCGCCCGCCATCACGATGTTGAGCAAAACTGGCGCGGCCGCCGCCGCCCAAAATCTCTTCTCCGCGTTCAGCATGCCGCCGAGATGCGTCACCACCGCGATGCACAGCAGATAGGCAAACGTGATCCGCGTGAGGCTTACCGCAAGCCCCATTTGCTCGGGCTTGCCCACGTACCCCGGCGCCAGCAGCGCCACGAGATAGGGCGTCGCCACGAGCGCAACAGCCAACAGCACCACCTGGACCGCAATCTGCCAGCCTAGCATCTCGCGCGAGAAGCGATGCGCACTCTCTTCGTTCTGCGCGCGCAAGCCCGTGTACATCGGTACGAACGCCGCGTTGTACGCACCCTCGGCAAAAATCGTTCGAAAGTGGTTCGGCAAGCGGAACGCCACGAAAAACGCGTCCGACAGCACGCCGTGCCCAAGGATGGGCGCCATGACCATGTCGCGAAGGAGGCCGGTCATGCGGCTCAAGAGCGTAAAGCCGCCGACCGAAAGCAGGGAACGAAACATCGCGACCGTGTCGAATCTCTAGTTGAGACCAGCCCACTCGTTACAGGCTGGCCACCCAAGCTGCAAAAGCATCCAGTATTTCGGCGCGAACCTGGGCATCCTTGCGGCCACTCTTGGCCGGAACGTGGAAAGAATGATCGGCATCCGCGACAAGATACAGTGTCGCACGTTTGCCCAACGACTTAACCACCGGCTTCAGCAGCGTGACGTCGGCAAGCGCATCCCGCGTCCCCTGCAAGAACAGCATCGGCACAAGAACATCGGACAAGTGCGCCGCCCGTTCGTCGGAGGGCGCGCCAGCTGGATGTAGCGGAAAGCCGAAGAACGCGAGCCCCTTCACGCCAGTCGGCTCCACGGCCTCCGCCTGAGACGTCATCCGCCCGCCGAACGATTTGCCGCCGGCAACAAGCGTTATCCCCGGCAGCAGCTCCCGCGCCCTCGCAACCGCCGCCCGCACGGCGGCGTGCGCGACCTTGGGCGGATCGGGCCGCTTGCCGCCCTGTTCCATGTAGGGGAACTGATAGCGCAGCGTGGCGATACCACGCTCCGCCAACTCCTGCGCGACCGCTTCCATGAACGCATGCGCCATGCCCGCACCGGCGCCGTGCGCGAACACGTAGCCCGCGCGCGGCGATTGCGGTGTCAGAAGCAGGCCGGAAACCTGCCCCGAGCCGACGGCGATCTTGACGGTCTTAGGGCGCACCATCCCAAACACAATCCAAGATCTTAGGCTCGAACACCGACCCAATCAGCAGACGCTTATCGACACCCGCGCCGACGCTGACCCCCGATATTTCGTCACCCAAATTGTAGTAGATCGTGCGCGCAACGAAACTGCCCTTCCCATCCGCCTTGAGATACATGATGTGACTGGGCGAAGGCTTCGTGGCATCGCCCACATGCTCCAGGAACTGCAATATCTTGGAGTGCAGCCCGAGCAGCAAGTCGCCATTCGCCAGCACATCGAGATTGTCGGCGAAACCGGGCACCTTGATCGCCGCCCGCTGCTTCAATGCGTTCGTTGCCCGATCGCGGTCATAGACATAGACCGTGCGTTCCGACGCTGCCGAGAGATAGAGCGAACGCCCATCGGCACTCACGTTGATGCCGTTCGCGCCGCCGATGCCGCTCAACGCAGTGGCAAACTTCGCGCCGTCGAAATACTGCACGGTCGATTCTCTGAGGCGCATGTAATCTTCTGCAGACCGCCGCCATCCGGCAGCGTTGCCGTGATCGTTCGTCACGAAGAACGCATCAGGCCCAACGCCGACGACATCATTCGGCGACAAGAGCTCCGGCCCCGCAACCGTCCGCCGATGCGTTAAGGCTGCGCCATTCACGTCGAAAATCTCGACCGAGTGCTTTCCACCCGCATGGCTGATCGCAAATAACACTTTGCGTCCGTCCGCACCGCGATAAAGGCTGATGCCATGCGGCGAGAACCCGTCGGGCAGTGCAGCCGTTGTAGCGTCCACCGGTACGGCGTCGGGCGTGTTCAGATCGTAGGTCCAGATGGCGCCGCGAACGTTCGCGTTGGGTGTCGCTCCAGCCCCGATCGCTTTCCGCCGGTCGTAGCCCGCGAGGTAGGCAATCTTCGTTTCATGATCGATGGCGATATCTTCAACGCCGACAACGCCACCAGCCGTGACCTGCCGGCAGACGCCGACCGACGTCGGCTTAAGGTCCAAAAACACCCCCGCGTCCACCAGGAAGAAATAGACCCACCCGCCAGCAGCCAACAGCAGAGCGAGAAACAACCACAATAAAACCCGGCCCATTTTCACCACCTCCCATATTTGTGGGCGAGGCTAACAGGAGGCCCGCTCCCGGTCGCAGGTCCAATTGGCGCACACCAATCGTGCACAGCCGCAGTTCCGTGCTAACCCTTGGCTCGAAACCGCCTTGAATCGCAACGCCGTCCACGCGCAATCACGGGAACACTATGACGACGCCAAGTATCCTCAGTCCAAACGAAACCCTCGGCCTCGCAGGCGCATCGCTCGACAGCCGCGTGCGCAAGGCGGCCGGCCACATCAACGACCTGACGTTCGCTCAGATCGGCCAGCGCATCCGAGCCGACTCCGAGAAGAACGAGTTCACCTACGAACGCGACGGGAAGTTCGAACCTATCCCAGTAATGTTGCGTCCACTTCTCGCGATGAATGAGCAACTCGCTTACGTCCAACACGTTTGCCAGCGCCTCACCGACGCATTGAAACGGTTACCGTCTTTGTACTTGAACGACCCGCAGGTGAAGCGCGTCATCGCAATCACGCCCGGCGAGGAAGGCTGGCTGCGCGACACTTGGACCCCAGCGCATGAACGTAACAACACGGTCTACGGACGTCTGGACGCTGTCTGCGATTTCACCGCAGCAGGCTGGCAAGACACGCTGCACTTCATGGAGGCAAACCTCTCCGGCGTCGGCGGCATCAACTACGCGCCGCTCGCCGAACAGCTCGTCATGCGCGATATCGTGCCCACGCTGCTCGATCACGATCCCGCGCTCAGGATCGAACTCCCGCGCGATCAACGCGACCTCTTCATCCAAACGCTGATCGACCACGCCCGCGCGCTCGGCCGCACGAAATGCCGCTTGAGCTTCGTGGAACCGAAATACGCCGAAGACGGCATCAACGAGCAGTCGGTGCTGAGTTCGTATCTGGCGAAGCGCCACAATCTCACCATCACGCACGCCGACCCCAGCGAACTGCGTCTGAAGGACGGCGAGGTTTTCTACGGCGACGAATGCGTCGACGTCGCCTATCGCGACTACGAAGTCCGCGATCTCATCGAACTCGAGGAAGAACTGGGCAAACCGCTGGAGGCGATGCGCCAGCTTTTCAAGCAGAACCGTATCGTCTCCTCGCTCGTCGGCGACTTCGACCACAAAAGCTGCTGGGAAGTGCTCACTGACCCGGCCATCGCAGAAAAGTATTTCAGCGCCGAAGAATGCCGCTTGTTTCGTCGTCACGTGCTGTGGACCCGCATCGTCGGCGACCGCAAGACGACGCTGACGCACAATGTCGAAGGCGACCTGCTCGAATTCTTGCGCCTCCATCGCGAAGAGCTCGTGATGAAGCCGAACCGGTCCTACGGCGGCGAAGGCGTTACGATCGGTGCATCAACTTCGGCCGCCGATTGGGAGAAACTCATCGACGAAGCAGTCGCAAACGCCGGCGACACCGAAGAAAACTGGGTGGTGCAGAAGGCGACACGCCTTCCGGTCCACGAGTTCCCGATCGTGGGTAAAGACGGCCGCGTGTTCGCCGAACCGTTCTACGCGGTCATGGGCTTTGCCCCCACCGAAAACGGCCTCGGCATCATGTGCCGCGTCAGCCAAAAGCAGGTCGTGAACGTGGCACAGCACGGCGGCATGGCGGCGGTCCTTGTCGCACACCCGCCTCGCGAACTGCGCGTACCGAAGCGCTCTCAGGGCCGCAGCGACGGCGCCGAAGAAGCGCTTCGTTCGAAGATTGCCGAACTCCAGCATTTCGACAACGCGATCGCGCTCCTCGAATGGGATGAAGAAACGGTGCTGCCCGACGGGGGTCGCGACGAACGCGGCGAACAACTGGCAACACTCGAAGCAGCACGTCATGGGCTATTGACGTCCGATCACCTCGGCGATCTGATCGAAGAAGTGGCGGTCGCCCGTGATGGCGACGAACGCTGGCGCCGCGAGATCGAACTCCTGCGCGACCTTCGCTCAAGCGACCTTGCCATCCCCTCCGAACTGGTACGCGCCTACGCCGCCGCGCGCGCCCGTGCCACTGCCGCATGGGAAGATGCCCGCGAAGCCAACGACTTCAAGCTCCTCGCACCCGCACTCGGCGAACTCGTCGCCATCGCCCGCGAAACGTCGAAGGCGATCGATCCTGACACCGATCCCTATGTCATCCTGCTGGACGAATACGAACCGGGCATGACGCGTAAGCGTTTGGAACCCGTGCTGAACGATTTCCGCGCGCGCCTTGTGCCCATGGTTCAATCGA
>JANNEL010000726.1:0-3143 GCA_031378595.1 Alphaproteobacteria bacterium | reverse complement strand
CTCCTTCAGCGACAAGAGCGAGTTGCTGACGCCGTCGGTGAACATGCAGTTGGGCATGGCGCACGTCTCCGACCTGCTCAGCGATCTCGGCGGCTCCTACGTGCTTTCGATTGCGAGCTACAACGCCGGCCAAGGCCGCATCAACCAGTGGGTCTCGACCTACGGCGACCCGCGCGCGACCAACGCCGACATGATCGACTGGATCGAGCGCATTCCCTTCAGCGAAACCCGCAACTACGTCCAGCGCGTTCTGGAAAACACGCAGATCTACCGCAACGTCCTCGCGGGTCGCGACGTGCCGCTGGTGATCGCAGCCGACCTAAAACGCGGTGCTTACACGGCTGTTGCTTCCGCCTCAGCCCAGTTCTCGTCGTCTCCGGCACCGGCGGCAGCCGCCACGGCGGCAACGCCGGGCGTGGCGCCGGTGCAGACGCCGCCTGCCACGGCTACCGACGCCCAATTCGCGTCGGTCGTCTCGTCCACACCTGTCTATGACGACGACGAAGTCACGCCGGTCAAGAAGACGACCAAGAAAGCGACCTCCAAAAAGAAGAAGCGCTCGTCCGCCACGGCTTCGAATTCGAAGAAGTGCAAGGGCTCGACCTCGAAGAAGTGCCGCAAGGCGGGCTAGCGGCAAGCTCGTACGGCTTTAGTGCACCGTCGCTTCCGGGTCGCGGCCGCCGATCATCATTTGCAACCTAACCGCCGCGTCGCCCTCGGCAAAGCAGCGCGCGAGCGCTTTCGGGCTGGCATCGGCGGCAGCTTTGATCCCGCGCTCGGCGGCGATCTTGAGAAGCTTTTTCGTCTCGCTCACCGCAACAGGTGAGAGCGTCGTGAAATGCATCGCCAGTTGCTGCACCGATGGTTCGAACTCCTGCATCCCGGCGACGTTCGAGACGAGGCCCAGCATGAACGCGCGCTCCGCCGTCACAACGCCGCCCGTCAGCGCGAGCGCCGCCGCCGAACCGTTGCCGCTGATCCGCTGCAGCCGGCCGAGCGTGCCCCCGCCGGCATTCATGCCGACATTGATGCCGGGTAGGCCGAACCGCGCATCGGCACGCGCGATACGCACGTCCGCATGCAATGCGAGCTCGAACCCCGCACCAAGACAAGCGCCCTTGATCGCCGCGATGACAGGAACCTCGAGAGCGGCCATCCGATCGTAGACGCCCCGTGCCTGCACAGCGACCTGCTCGACTTCCGCTGGCGTGAACCCGGCAAGCTCGCCGATATCCATGCCGACCGAAAACGCGTCGTCGCCCGAACTCGTCAGGATGATCGCCCGCAGGTTTTTGTTCGCCGCCGCCTCGTCGAGGGCATGCGCCAATTCCTCGCGCAACGTGTTGTCGATCGCGTTTGTGGCTTCGGGCCGGTTGATGGTGAGCGTAAGCACTTGGCCGTCGCGTTCTTTGATGAGCGTAGCGCCGCGTGTTTCACCGGTCGATGTCTTGGTCATGGGGCAAAATCTAACCCGCCAGCGCGCGCAAAAAAAGACGGGCTTCGGCGGCCACGCCAAAGCCCGTGTGACGCAGTTTTGTTGTTTTTGTTAGTGCGCCGTTTCCTGCAGCCAAAGCCGCGCCAGGCGCTGCGCTTCGGCGATATCGTTCGACGTCATCTGCTGGGCGAGTTCCGCGCGCCACAACCGCGCCTCGGCCACGCCCTTCATGGCCGCCAAATTGAAGTACTTGTGCGCGCGCACGAGATCGAGTTCCACGCCCTGCCCCGTCGAGTAACACAGACCCAACTGATAAAGCGCCTGCGGCTTGCCCGCTTTCGCGTCGCCTTCCATATCCACGACGACATCAAAATCGATCACCGCCACAACCGTCTCTCCCGTCTGTTTTTGCATCGAACTCGCGTCGAATTCGTGCGTTGTTATGAGACAAGAATGTGGGCATCGCGCTGAACGACGCGTTAATGGGGCAAGCGGCATTTGTTTAAAATCGGCCGCTATATTTCGGTTAAGCGGAAATCCATTGGCGTGCCAAAATCCGCGTAAAACATGGACTTCCTGCGTTAATTGGAAAAACGGGGCCACCTTAATGCTGGTCGTGTCCCCGAAAAATTGCGCGCAAGAATCAGATTATTTTCTCGCACGCGTTGCCGAAACCATCCGTGTACGTTGCATCCGGGGATCGGGCTGCGGAACCACAAAGCAAAACGGCGGCGCAACTGGCCCGATTTAGGGTTCCCGTTGCTGCCGCCGTGAGTTGAAGTCGGAGCAAGCCCTCTATTCGCGCCCCGCGTCTAGCGCCGGGCTCTTGAGGAAATGCTGCTCACCCCTACCGTCAGGCCGGTATCCAGCCTGATCGTCGTACCTATTTCTTCTTCGTCTTCTTCGCGGCCTTCGGTTTCGCGGCGGCCTTCGTCGTCGGCTTCGTCGCCTTGCGTTTCGCTGTCATTGGCATGAGAGAGTGACTCCTTAGCTAGGGTCCGGAAGACGCACCTTGCGCCCTCAAGCGCCTACATATTGAGCAATTGCGGCAACGGACGCAACACCTGGTGCCTAGCAGTGCAAAGCGCGCAAACGGCGATCGCGCGGAAACACTGATAAAATCGGCATTTCCTGCGATCGTCCGTACACAGAATATTTCGCAAGCACGGTCGCGTACGAAAACCTATCCACAGGCGATTCTGACGAATCACCCGCGAATCGCGCGCCTGTGAGTCGGATGTCTTAGTGCGCAGACTCCGACACTGGCGTCGGCGCGGGCGTATTGACGGCAGGTTCGATGGCGGCCGGTTCCGTCGCCGTTGTCACTGCGGGGTCTAACGGCTGAGCCTTAGGTGCAGCCGCCTTCGGCGGGCCACCCACACACTCCGGATCTTCGACGGCAAGCCTCGCCCGCCACTCGGCGCCATATTTTGCCTGCGCCAGCGACAGAACGTTCAGACAGCGGGTCGCAGGCGCGGATACACGCACCGCATCTTGTGGTTTCGCCACTTGGGCCGCGGCGGGCGCAAACAGCGGCTCCGGCGGCGGGACGTACCGTGTCAGCCTCTGCCGCTCCCATTCCGCTTTCACATCCTGATCGCAAGTCGTGTCCCGCGGGTCGAGCCTGACTTTCCAATTCTCGCCGTAGGCCGTTTTCGCGAGCGTGATGAACTGATCGCAATGCGCTGGCGCAACCGCCTCCACGACG
>JANNEL010000667.1:0-1884 GCA_031378595.1 Alphaproteobacteria bacterium | reverse complement strand
AAGCAGGCGAGCTCACCGAACGGCCGGGACGCTACGCCCGGGGCCGTCGGCGCTGCAAATCACATCTTGGGTTTGCATTCGAAGCCTCAAGACGGCAACACTTGCCCATTCGCCATTCTTCAACCTGAGCAACCACTTATGACCGATGTCCTGACCGAACTTGCCGGGCGATTGGGCCCGAAACTTGCCTTGATCGACGACCGGCCGGGAGGGCGGGTGGTGAAGTGGACGTATGCGGAGCTTGAGGCGAATGCGAACAGGCTGGCGCGGTTGCTGCTGGACTTGGGCGTCAAGCCGAAAGACCGCATCGTCAGTTGCGGGCAGAATTCGTGTTGGCTGGTCGGCATGTCGAACGCGGTGCGCAAGATCGGTGCGGTGGGCGTGCCGCTGAACTATCGCCTGACGCCCGAGGAGGCGACTTACGTCGTCGACAATTCGGACGCGGTCGTCGTGTTTGCGGACGCGGAGTTTGCGGAGTTCTTCGCAAAGATCAGGCCGGAGACGCCGAAAGTGCGCGAGACGTTGATCTTCGACGGGGCACCGGTCGCGGGTCAGAAGCGCGTCGAGCCGTTGTTGACCGGGCTTTCGGCCGAGCCCGTGGCGATCGACGGGCCGCCGCTTGAGCCGATGACGATGATCTATACGTCGGGCACGACCGGAAAGCCCAAGGGCGCGGTGCGTTCCTCGATCGGCAATCCCGCGCAATCGGCCGCTCTGTGGGGCGAGATCGGATATGTGGCCGACGACGTCTACATCACGACGGGGCCGCTTTATCATTCGGGGCCGGGCGGGTTTTTGACGACCGCGCACCGGCTCGGCAACACTGCGGTCCTACAGCACAAATTCGACGAGGAAGATTGGCTGCGGCTCGTGCAGACCTACAAGGTGACGACGACGTTCGCCGCGCCGACGCCGATCCGGCGCATCTGCCAACTGCCGGAGGCGGTGTTCAAGACATACGACGTGTCGTCGATGGCGCGGATGGTGGCGAATGCTGCACCGTGGTCGTACGCGTTGAAGCAGCTTTATCTCTCGCGTTTTCCGAAGCTTTCGCTGTTCGAGGTGTACGGTTCGACGGAGCTTGGCGTGAACACCGTCTTGCGGCCGGAGCATCAGTTGTCGAAGCCGGGCTCGTGCGGCAAGGCCGCGCCCGGCGTCGAGATTCGTTTGTTTGCGGAGGATGGCAGCGTCGTCACAGCGGCGAATGCAGAGGGCGAGCTTTACGTCAAAAGCGCGAACATGTTTTCGACCTATCACAAGGCGCAGGACAAGTTCGAGGCCGACCGGCGCGACGGCTGGCAAACCGTCGGCGACATCGCGTATGCCGACGAAGAGGGCTTCTACTATATCTGCGACCGCAAGAAGGACATGATCATCTCCGGCGGTGTGAACATCTATCCGGCGGAGATCGAGGCGGCGCTGGAACAGCACGCCGACATCAACGACGTCGCGGTGTTCGGCATCCCGGACGACGAATGGGGCGAAGCGGTGCACGCAATCGTGGTCGTGCGTCCCGGCGTCACGCTTTCGAAGGATCAGATCACCGCCTACGCACGCGAGCACCTTGCAGGTTACAAGGTGCCGCGCTCGATTTCGTATTTGTCGGAGATCCCACGTACGGGTTCGGGGAAGATTTTGAAGCGCGACCTACGCAAACCGTTCTGGGAAGGCCGCAAGAGCCGGGTGTGACGCGTCAAGTGCGCCGGGGCCTGGAGGTTAGCGCGGCCGCGGCCTTTGTGCTTAGCCCGCCAAGGCTTGCGTCGAGGTGGGTGCGCCAACTTGGACCGCAGGCGCGAGCTTCCATGTAGGTTTCCCGCAATGTATCCGGATCGCTGGCGGCGAGTGCTTCGATCAAGACTTGGGCTTGCAGCAAATCCTTGCGCG
>JANNEL010000627.1:0-2835 GCA_031378595.1 Alphaproteobacteria bacterium | reverse complement strand
CTGCTCGGCGCCATCCTCATCAACAACGATGCGTTCGAACGCGTGTCGGGCTTCCTTGAGCCCGAACACTTCCACGAGCCGATGCATCAGCGCATCTTCGAGGCGCTGGCTCGCGTTATCCGCAAGGGTCAGCTCGCCTCGCCCGTCACGCTGCGCCCGTACTTCTCGCTCGACGCCTCGATGAAAGAGGTCGGCGGCGCCGACTACCTCGTCGAATGTACCCGCCAAGCGCCGACGGTGATCAACGCCGCCGACTTCGGCCGTTTGATTTTCGAACTCGCCCAACGCCGCGACCTGATCCGCGTCGGCGAAGAAATCGTCAACCTCGCGTACGACCCGCCGGTCGATCTGTCGCCGGCCGAGCAAGTCGAAGAAGCGGAGAAGCAGCTTTACGGCATCGCCGAGAAGGGCCGCTTCGGCGGTGGCTTCAAATCGTTCCGCGACGCCATCACCGGCGCGATGGAAGTGGCCGAGCGCGCCTATATGTCGCCAAGCCACGTCACCGGCATCGGCTCCGGCTTCGTAGACATCGACAGCCTGCTCGGCGGCTTCCAGAAATCCGACCTCATCATCCTGGCCGCACGCCCCGCGATGGGTAAGACGTCGCTCGCGACGAACATGGCCTTCCACGCCGCGCGCGAATGGATGCGCTCGGAAGGTCAAGGCGGCGCACGCGTCGCGTTCTTCTCGCTCGAAATGTCGGCCGAGCAGCTGGCCACTCGTATTCTCGCCGAACAAGCCGAAGTCTCAGGCTCCAAGATCCGCCGCGGCAAGATCGAAGAGCGCGACATGCAGGCGCTGATCCGCGTCGGTGCCGAACTCGAACGCCTGCCGCTCTTCATCGACGACACCGGCGGCATCTCGATCGCGCAGGTCGCGGCCCGTTCGCGCCGCCTGAAGCGCGCCGGCGACCTCGGCCTCATCATCGTGGACTACTTGCAGCTCTTGACCGGCACGCAGTCGAAGCGCAACGAAAACCGCGTCCAGGAAATCACCGAGATCACGAAGGGCCTGAAGACGCTCGCGAAAGAACTCGCCGTCCCCGTGATCGCCCTCTCGCAGCTCTCGCGCGGCGTCGACAGCCGCGACGACAAGCGCCCCGTCCTCGCCGACCTGCGTGAATCCGGCTCGATCGAGCAGGACGCCGACGTCGTCATGTTCATCTACCGCGAGGCCTACTACCTCGAAACCAAAGAACCGCCGATCGACGATCCGATGGAATTCCAGAAATGGAAGGAAAAGATGGATCGCGTCCACGGCCTGGCGGACGTGCTGGTCGAAAAGCATCGCCACGGCCCCACCGCCAAGGTGACGCTACGCTTTGAAAAGCAATTCACCCGCTTCTACGACCTCGCAAAGGAAGATACCCTGCCCACTCAAACGGGTTAGGTGATTTGCGTGCAAGTACCAAATAGGTCGTCACGGCCGGGCCGGTCTGAATGACCCGCCCGACGCTCTCCGTCGACCTCATCGCGATCGTCGAGAACTACCGCCGCCTCGTCGCGCAAGCGAAGACGGCGGAGGTGGCCGCTGTCGTGAAGGCCGACGGTTACGGCCTCGGCGCGAAACCGATAGCGATGGCGTTGGCCGCGGCCGGGTGCAAAACGTTCTTCGTCGCCCACGCCGAGGAAGGCGCCGACCTACGTCCCACGATCGCCGACAAAAAGCTCTACGTTTTGCACGGCTACACACCCGCGAACAACGCGGCGTTCGCCGAACATAAACTGTCCCCGGTTCTTTCCAGCATCGGCCAGCTCTCCGACTGGCTGAAGTCGGGCTTGCGTGCGGAGTGCGCGCTGCATCTCGACACCGGCATGTCGCGCCTCGGCCTTTCGGAGGCCGACCTCAAAACCGTCGAGGGCGCGGTCCAACCTTCGCTCGTGATCAGCCACCTCGCCTCGTCCGACGATCCCGAGCACGAGAAGAACGAGGTACAGCTCGCGCGCTTCAAAACCCTCACCAAACGATTCCCCGGCACACGCCTCTCTCTGGCTGCATCGGGCGGTTGTTTCTTAGGGGCACCTTACGCGTTTGACTTGGTACGCGCCGGTATCGCGCTCTACGGCGGGAACCCCCGCAAATCGGGCGCAAACCCGATGCGCGGCACGGTTACGCTCACCGCGCCGCTGCTTCAGGTCCGTTCGATTGACAGGGGGGACACCGTCGGTTACGGAGCCACCTACTCCGCGAGCGGACCGCGGCGGCTCGGCATCGCGGCCATCGGCTACGCGGACGGGCTTTTGCGGACGCTGTCGAACAGGGGATTTGGTGTGATCGCAGGCGTCAAATGTCCGATCGTCGGACGCGTATCGATGGACCTGGTCACGCTCGACGTCACGGAAGTGCCGGAGCCAAGCGCGCACGCAGGCGCCGCGGTCGAATTCATCGGTCCTCATCAAACCGTCGACGAACTCGCAACCGCCGCCGGCACCATGCCCTACGAAATCTACACCCGCCTCGGCGAGCGCATTCAGCGCCACTACACCGGAGCGCGCTAACACCCATGAACCCGCTCGCCCTTGTCGGCCGCTTCGTCATCGCGCTCTTAAGCGAGATCGGCCGCATCTTCGAATTCGCGATGACCGCGCTGCCGAAAGTGTTCATGCCGCCGGTCTACGGCCGGCTGATCCTCGAGCAGATCATGCGTATCGGATATTTCTCGTTGCCCGTCGTCGGCCTCACCGCCTTCTTCACCGGCGGCGCGCTGGCGTTGCAGATTGCCGTCGGTAGCGAGATCGGCGCCGAAACGTTGGTGCCGCAAATCGTGGTCTTGGGTATCACCCGCGAACTCGGCCCCGTCATGGCGGGCTTGATGGTGGCAGGCCGCGTCTCCGC
>JANNEL010000605.1:0-2119 GCA_031378595.1 Alphaproteobacteria bacterium | reverse complement strand
CCCTCGGTCGACGTCATCACCGGCACGATCAAGGCCAACTTCCCCACCCGGATCTCGTTCCAGGTCACCTCGAAAATCGACAGCCGCACCATCCTCGGCGAACAGGGCGCCGAACAGCTGTTGGGCAAGGGCGACATGCTGTGGATGTCGGGCGGCAAGCAGCTGATCCGCGTCCACGGGCCCTTTGTCCCCGACGACGAGGTCGAGGCGATCGTCAAGTTCCTAAAGGCCCAAGGCGAACCGCAATATCTCGACGCGATCACCGAAGAACCCGACGAACCGGAAGGCGGCTCGCTGCTCGACGGCGAAGAGGGTGCTGGCTCCGGCGACACGCTCTACGACCAAGCCGTGGCCGTCGTGGCGCGCGACCGCAAGGTCTCGACGAGCTACATCCAGCGGCGCCTGCAAATCGGCTACAACCGCGCCGCCCGCATCATCGAACAGATGGAAGAAGAAGGCGTCATCTCGGCGCCCAACCACTCCGGCAAACGCGAAGTCTTGGTCGGCGACCATTCCGGCCGGGGCGATTGAGCCGATCCCAAAGTGAGAGCAACCTCTTGCTCCCATTGTGAGAACATGTTAAAGTTTCGGCATGAGGATTATCGCCGTCGCGACCCTTAAGGCGTATTGGAATCAGCCCGGCCGCCGCGATGCCGAAATACCTCTGCGGACTTGGGTCAAAGTCGTCCGAGCGGCGAATTGGTCCAAGCCAAACGAAGTGAAAGAGATATTTCGAACCGCTGATCTGCTGGCCGGCGGCCGCGTCGTCTTCGACATCGGCGGCAACAAGTACCGGCTTGTCGTCGCAATCCACTATCGCGGTAAGCGTGTCTATATCCGCTTCGTTGGGACGCACAAAGAGTATGACAAAATCGATGCGAACGAGGTTTGACGAGATGACGAACACAATCCGCCCTATTCGCAACAAGGCCGACCACCGCTGGGCCTTGAAGGAGGTCGAACGTCTTTGGGATGCCAATCCGGGCACGCCCGATGGCGACCGTGTCGATATCCTGGTCACACTAATCGAGGCCTATGAGGAAGAGCATTTCCCCATCGATCCGCCCGATCCGATTGCTGCAGTCGAGTTCATGCTGGAGCAAAAGGGTATGACGCGCCGCGATCTCGAGCAGGCGATCGGAAGCCGCGGCCGGGTGTCGGAGGTCATGACGCGCAAGCGCCCGTTGACGCTGCCGATGGTGCGCGAGCTGAGCAAACTTCTGGACATTCCGACGGAAGTTTTGGCGCGCGCGTATACGACGCGCTCCGCCGCCTAAACCCGAGCCGCAGCGCGCACACCTTCGCGCTGCACCAGATCGAACGCGGCGGAGAGGTTCGTCACCAGTTCCTCGCTCCAGCGCACGTCGTTGAAACCGGCAAGCCCCAGTGCATCGAGCACGTCTTTGAACTCTTTGTTCGCGCCGGCGAACATATCGCGCGTCTGCGTCACGCGCCGCTCGATCGCGGCAAAAGCGATGTCTTCGGGATGGGCCGCGATGTGCGCCCAGTCGCGAATCGCGCGTAGCATGCGCATGTAGTCGTTGACCTCGCGCGAGATCGTGGCCGTCAACGCATAGCCGAACAAGCTGGTCGCAAGCGGAACCGCGCGGAACGCGTAGTCCACCGCATCCGCGGCGCGCGCCCGCGCATCGCCGGCGGGCGAGCGTAAGAAGCGCGACAATGCGTCGCCGAATGCAACGTGGAGCAGCATCAGCTCTTGCCCGTAATTCAGCCGCGCAGGCTTCCATTTCGCCGCTTGCCGCGCATCGATCACGATGGGAATGAGAATCGAAAAGACGAGCGCGCCCAGGATGAACCCGCCGAACTCCGCCACGACGTTCAGGAAAAAGTCCGAGGTCAGGCCCAAGGGACCTTTCGGATCGAATAGATATTTCGTGATGTCGTCCATGACGTCCCCCAACGCCCGAACCGGCCTATCCAGGATTTAATGGCCGGCCGCCCCAATCGTGGTATTCTGGACCGGATCGAAGGCCGCCCGCTAGAGCAGCATTCTTGATTTTGCCACACTCGCCCCCTACAGGCTGCGTCCATGCTTAAAACCCTCAGCGTCCTGGCCGCTTTTGCGGCGATTCTTGCGACTGCGGCGGCCGGCCATGCG
>JANNEL010000595.1:0-8015 GCA_031378595.1 Alphaproteobacteria bacterium | reverse complement strand
TCGTTCAACGGCGACATCACGAACTACTACGGTAACATCCAGAGTTCGGGCGCTTCCGATGCGACTGCAGTGTTAGTCGAAAGCGGCACGTACAACGGTAGCGTCACAAACTACGGGAACATCAGCGGTAGTCGAAGCGGCGTGGTCATCCGGCCGGGCGAGTTCTTCGGCAATGTCACGAACACCGGGCAGATCTACGGCAACGGTGACAGCGGCCTGATCATTTCTTCGGACCTGATCGACGGGAGCGAAGGGGAGGGAGGTGTGGCGGCGGAGATCGTCAACAGAAACCTGATCCATGGCAACGTGACAGGCCTGGGCGTCTTCGGAACAAACGTCCACGCCAACATCACGAACGAGCGGCAGTCTCAGTTTGACCCGGAGGCCATCATCGAGGGCACCGGTGGGGTCGGCGTCAACATCGGTGCCTTCGATTGGACCGGCAACATCACGAACGCTGGTACGATCATCGGGAACGCGGCGGATGGCGGCGAGTTCCCGGGCAGCAGCGGCGTCGGTCTCTTGACGGATACGCACACGTTTTCAGGAAATATTTCGAACAGCGGCCTGATCCAAGGCGATGCGCGCGGTGTGGAAATCTACGTCGCGGCGTTTACGGGCGAGTGCGAGTGCGACCCTGAGGGGTCGTTCGTGGGCAACATCACGAACACCGGCAAGATCCAGGGCGGCATTGCCGGCTTGGAGATCGAGTCCGGCGGCGGGTTCGGCGGTTCGTTCAGCGGCACGATCACGAACGGTAACGGGGGTTGGATCGACGGCGGTAACAAAGGTGTCGTGATCGAACTCGACGGCGACTACACGGGCGACTTCGTCAATCGCGGCCTAATCACCGGCGGTAGCACCGGTCTGGATTTCTCGGTTATCGCGTTTACCGGTGACTTCACCAACTACGGCGCGATCTTCGGTGGCATCGACGGCGCCGATATCACAGCCAACACGATCGTTGGCAATATCACGAACAACGGGTCGATCGTCGGCGAAGGGTTCGACACGGCGCTCTCCGTCAGCGCGGTGTCGATGACCGGCAATGTCGTCAACACGAATTACCTCTCGGCCGCGTCGAACGCGTTGAATGTCAGTATCGGCACGCTGACGGGACAGGTGATCAACAGCGGGTTGATCCAGTCTACGAGCAGCGGGACCGCCGTTGCGTTGAATATCGGCAATGGTACGACGTTCCAGAACTCCGGCGCTATTCTGGGCGACGTCGCCTTCAACGGTTTGGGGGCCTACGTTTACAGCGCCGGAAGCGGCAGCATCGATGGCAGTTTGTTTGGACAGACAGGTGCGGGTGCCGTCAACAACGACACTATCGTCGTGAACGGCACGCATTCGTTCACCGATGGCGCCGCGCAGAACTTCTCCTCGTTCAGCGTGGACAACGGCGGTCTGGCGTTGATGGGTGCCCCCAGTCAGGGCGGGCCGAGCGCAAGCCCATACAGCTTCTCGAATGTCGACGTAGTCAATGTAAATTCGGGCGGCACGCTCTATATCGATCAGGGCGTGACGCTGAACGTCGACAACAGCTACACGCAACAGGCGGGTGGCACGTTGATGTTCGATCTCGGCGCGCCTGGCGGTATTGCCACGACATCGGGCACGATCGTCGCGAGCGCTGGCGATTACGGTTCGATCATTGTCGGTGGGCCCGTCACGTTGAACGGCACGATCGCAGGCTTCCTCGACTCCGCGTTTGCCGGTGCGAACCCGGGGCTTGAGACCGTCTTCTACAACGACGTCATCGTCTCCACCGCACCAATCATCGGCACCTTCACGGATACGGCGCTGGTTGCGAACAATTCGCTGTTCCAGTTGTTCGATTTGATCGATGGAAATACCGTCGACTTGCGCGTCACGCGCGCGCCGCTGGGGCAGTTCCCCGGCGTCAACAACATCGTCGGCACGACCGATCCGTTCGACGGTAATATCGCCGATCGCACGAACGGCGTCGGTTCGGGCGGCTGCGGGCTTGCGGGTCCCGGTTCATGCTTCAATCGCTTTGCCGCGAACGAGCCCGGCGCGACGCAGGTCATGACCGATGCGACACCGGGTGAGGATCCGTTTGGCTGGCTCAGGACTGGCGTGCGCCGCGTCGGCGAGACGGCCGTGTGGGGCCGCGGCGTCGGGGTTTGGGGCGATACGGATGGCGAGGCGGGCGCTGGCATTCCGGGCAGCGACTTCTCGCTTGGCGGCGCCATCGTGGGCGTCGACCAT
This sequence comes from Alphaproteobacteria bacterium, assembly GCA_031378595.1. Taxonomy (GTDB): domain Bacteria; phylum Pseudomonadota; class Alphaproteobacteria; order Micropepsales; family Micropepsaceae; genus SZUA-430. Next base: position 5,780 of record JANNEL010000595.1, on the reverse strand, counting down.
GTGTTCACGACGACGCTGCTCGCGGGTCTGGCCGCGCAGTGGACGACGACGGACGTCGAGTTCGACGGGCGCCGGGACAACGCGGACGTAACCAGCTACGAGATCGGCGCGTACGGCTCGTGGGGCGACACGCGCCTCTATCTGAACGCGAACGTCAGCTACATCTGGCACGACTTCGAGGTCAGGCGCTTCGATGCGGCGACGTTCGCGAACGGCACCTATGACGGCAACACGTACTCGGCATACGCCGAAGGCGGCAAGATATTCGAGACCGATAGCGGCTTCCGCATTCAGCCGATCGTCGCCTTTAGCTATGCGCATCTTGAGACGGATGCCTATAGCGAAACCGGTACCGCGCCGAATTTGCTCGACGTGTTCGCGGCGGACCTCGACACGCTTAAGGGCATGATCGGCGGGCGCTTCGCTTATCCGTTCCAGATGGACTCGGGCCGCAAGTGGGTGCCGGAAGCGCGGCTTGTGTGGTCGCATGAGTTCATGGACGACCAAGCGTCGCACTTCGTCGACGTTCAGGGTGGACTGTTCGCCCCGCAGTTGGTTAGCGGCGAGACGTTCTCGCGCGATACGTTGGTCGCGGGCGCGGGTCTCACGGTGCCGGTCGGCGACGATGCGACGGCGTTCGTCGATTACGACGCCGGCTTGAACACCGACGTCACGACGCACACGGTCTCGGCCGGGATGCGGGTGCGCTGGTAAGAATTGGGCGGCTCCCGGCATGGGAGCCGCTTCCTTCGCTGCTAGGCCTTTGATTTTGCGGTTAAAATCCGAGCGAAAAATACTATCGCCGGTGGTGAAGCTGCGCTAGAATACAGGCGTTGGGGGATTTTCTGCAGTTCTGGCGACGGGGGACCCAGTAATGGGATCGCTGCTTCTGTTCATTTTGGGCGTGGCCGCACCGTTCGCGGTGGCTCTGACCATGTTGTGGTTGGAGCAGGGCCGCCGGATTCGCCTCCAAAATCTCCGCCGCGCGCCGGGCGGCGTTCCAGCTACCGTTCGTTCCTCGATTGCCTCGACTGCTGGTGCCGCCACGGTTGCTTCCGAACCTGCGCGCGCGGCGCCGCAAGCGATTGCGGGCTTGAGCGCGCGCGAGGCGGTGATCGTCAAGCAGGCCGTGGACGAGTGGGGCGCCGAAGGGTTGGTTTCGGCGCTTGAGCGGCTCAAGGGACGTTTGGCCGCCGTCGCGGAGATGGAGATGATCTGGGCCGATCCGCACTCGCCGCTCGCGCAAGATCAAAACGAGATGCTGCACCGCGCACTGTGGGTGTTCGAGCCCGAGTATGTGGTGGGTGAAGGCCGGTACGACGTCGATGCGCGCTATGGAGCGGTGGCGAAGCCCTCGGTCGGCGGCAGCCTCTTGCCGGGACACCACATCAAGGAAGGCGACCCGGTCTTGATGCTTGAGCTCAAGAACGCGCGGGCCACGATCGGCGCGGATCAGCAGCAGCAAGCATGGGCGAACGTGCGCGACCTCATCCGTGCCGGTGCGCTGAAAGAACGCGATCAGGTCGACGTGTTTGTGGTTGGTGGATCGGTCGACGAACTCGACGGCAACCCGCGGCTTGAGGGCCGGTATCGCAACGTACGCATCACGTCTTTCGACTACAGCCAATTCGTTACGCGCGCAAAACGGCTGACGTTCGGGCTCTATGACGAACTGAAAGACAGTGCGCCGTTCCTGCGGGAGCATCGCGGCGAGATCGCATCGGCGCAGCGTGCGGCGGCTGAGCAGGCTGCGGCTGAGGCCTCGGCGCCCGTACAGGACGTGGAGCCGGCTCCACCAGCGCCTTCGCAAGAGGATTTGGTGCGGCACGAAGAGTTCCAGGATTCGCCGCGCCGGGGCGAGTACGAGGAAGAGCCGCAAGCCGTGCAGCCGGCGCCGACGCCGGTCGCGCGCGTGCCTGCTCCCGTTGGACGCCAACGCGCGGCACAGTGAGCGCGTTTCGTATTGCTCCCTTTGTGCCTGCGCATTTGCCCGAATCCGTGGATCTTTGGATCGCGGCCTGGACGCGCGCGATGCCTGCGATCGACTTCGAGGCGCGGCGTGTGTGGTTTGTGGACCATATCGTTGCGCTGCAAGCGCGCGGCGCTGACATCACCTGCGCGTTCGACGCGGCCGACGGCCGGATGGCCGGGTTCGTCACGCACGAAAAGCCGGGACACATCGACCAACTCTGCGTGGCGGTGGAAGCGTGGGGCTCAGGTGCAGCGCCAGTACTGCTTAACGCGGTGAAACGATTGAGCGGCGGGTCGCTTATCCTCGACGTCAATCAGGACAACGCGCGCGCGGTTCGCTTCTACGAACGCGAAGGATTTCGCCGCTTGGGCGAGGGTCGGAACCCGTCGTCGGGCCTTGCGACCTGGCGCTTCGAATGGGTTGATATTTCGCTCGTCGGTTAAAATTGCGTTGACAGCGGGCGCCTTAGACCGCGCGATTTATCTTCAGATTAATCCGAGCGCGGTAAGCATAGCTCTGGCTGGGGTGGGACCGGCCGGAGGGTGCTCGTGGTCAGGAATCCGCAGGAACTAGCCCAGCGCGTGACTGAGCCAGACTTGCCGTGGGGCGAGAACGCGCCCTTGCGCACGCGCGTCGATGCCTATGTCGAGCGTATGCGCGACGGGCACGTCGTTGCTGGCCGCGTACCGGGGCCTGGTTCGCTCGAGATGTGGAGCAACGATTATCTGGGCCTCGGCGGGCATCCTGAGATCGTGAAGGCGCAGGTCGATCTGCTCGAAAGCCATTCCGAAGGCGTCTTCATGTCGGCGGTGTTCTTGGGCGCGACCAGCTTGCAGCGCCGGTTCGAACAGCAGATGGCCGCTTACCTCGGGGCCGACTCCGCGGTGCTTTGCCAATCGGGCTGGAGTGCCAACACAGGCCTCGTGCAGGCGCTCGTCGACGAGCGTACGCCGGTTTATCTCGATCAGTTCGCGCATGCTTCCTTGTGGGAAGGCGCGCATATGGCCGGCGCCGCAACGCATGCGTTCCGCCACAATCAAGCCGCACATTTGGAACGGCAGGTGAAACTGCACGGACCGGGGTTGATTCTGGTCGACGCGATTTACTCGGCCTACGGAACAGTTTGCCCGCTGGCCGAGATCGCGGCGGTGAGCGAGCGCTTGGGATGCATCCTGGCCGTGGACGAGTCGCATTCGATAGGCGTCTATGGGCCGCACGGCGAAGGCCTCGTGCATACGCTTGGCCTGACCGAGAAGGTTCAGTACCGTACGTTCAGTCTCTCGAAGGCGTTTGCGACCCGCGCCGGTATGGTGGCCGGACCGCAGCGCGTGATGTCCTATTTCCCATACGAGGCGCGGCCGGCGATCTTTTCGTCTGCCGTTCTATTGCACGAGGTTGCGGGGCTCGCTGCGACGTTGAAGGTCGTTCAGGAAGAAGACTGGCGGCGCCAGCAGCTTTGGTACAACACGCGCTTTTTGCGCCGCGGATTGCGCCGCTTGGGATACGCCGTCGATCAGAGCACCTCGCAGATCGTGGCGCTTCACAGCGGCAACGACGCACAGACGCGCGCGTTGCGCGATGCCTTGGAAGACCGCGACGTGTTTGGCGCCGTGTTCTGCGCACCGGCGACGCCGAAGAACCACGGGGTCATCCGTTTGTCGGTGAACGCAAGACTGCGCGAAGACGATCTTACGCGGGTGACCGAGGCGTTCGCGGCGATTGCGCGCGATCGGGTGGTCGCCCCGTGGCCTCGAAATTTGATCGAAGAACATGGTGCGGCAGACGAGAGCGAGCGGCTGATCGACAGTGCGGTCATGTCATTGCGGTCGGCGGCGAAAGACCTGCGCCGTGCGGCCGATCGTTGGTGGGACCGGGATCACAAATCATGACAACGAAAAAGTCCGCCAGCGCGGTCCGCGAATCCGACGGAACGCTGGCCTATAACTATTGTCAGTGGCTCCACAAATACCGTTGGCAGGTCGTCGCGTTCTACGCCGTGGTGGCGCTCGTCGCCGGGTGGCAGGCGCTTGAACTGCGCTCAACGATGGACAACCGCGTGTTCTTCGGGCCGGAAAATCCTGAGCTGAAGCTACTGACGGCGCTTGAGAAGGATTACACGCAGACAAATGACGTTCTGGTCGCGATCGAGTCCAACAGTGGCAACATGTTCACGCGCGAGGGGCTCACCGCCATGCTTGCGCTCACGGACAAGCTTTGGAAGGCGCCGTTTGCGACGCGCGTCGATTCGCTCACGAACTTTCAGTATTCGCACGGCGACAGCGACGAGGTTGCGATCGGCGATTTGGTTCCGAAGGGCTTCTCGTTCGAACCGGCGGAGCTAGCACGGGTTCGCGGAATCGCTCTCAACGATCCGCTGCTGAAGGGTCTGCTTGTCTCGCACAAGGGCGATGTCGCCGGCGTGCGGGTCAATTTCCAATTCCCGCGCGACGATTCGGCGAGTGTTCAGGAAATCGCGACCTATCTGAGCAATCTGCAAGCCGATTTTCTGGCGAAGCATCCGGGCGTGAAGCTCTATTTCACCGGCAACGTGATGGTGATGCAGGCGTTCGGCGAAGCACAGCAACGCGACATCATGTATTTGGTGCCACTGATGCTCGTCGCGATGGCATTCATCCTCTACCTCTTGCTCCGGTCGTGGGCGGCGACGTTGATCGCGATGTCGGTCGCGGGTCTCTCGATGCTGATCTCGATGGGCTCGGCAGGTGCGATGGGCATCGTGCTTAGCGCCGGGACGGCGCCGGCACCGTTCATCGTGTTGACCGTTGCGTTGGCCTATGGCGTTCACCTGATCGCGGAATACGTCGACGGTTGCCGGCTTGGCGCGTCGAACCGCGTGTCCGCTTTGGGTACGGTCGAGTCCAACATCTTCCCGATCTTCTTGACCAGCCTTACGACCGCGATCGGCTTCCTCAGCATGAACGCGTCGGATGCGCCGCCGTTTCACGATTTGGGCAATATCTCTGCGATCGGCGTTGCGGTTGGTTTCATCCTGTCGTTCAGCTTGACGCCGGCCCTGCTTCAGATCTTTTCCATTCCGGTCGATCCGAAAACCAGCGTCACGCACATCGCGCTTAAAGAGGCGGCGAAGTTCGTCAACGCAAAGCCCGGGCACGTGCTGACCGCGATGGCGACTGTCGTGCTGGTGCTGGCGCTTGGCATCCTTCATATGCGTCAGTCGGAAAACTGGGTGCAGTATTTCGACGAGACGTTCCAGTTCCGCCGGGACACAGACGCGGTGCTGCAAAAGCTCACCGGCTTCGACGTTCTTGAGTTTTCAGTTTCCGCGAAGGCTTATGGCGGCGTCGAGAGCCCGGCGTATCTGGCGAAGCTGCAAGACTTCACGACATGGTTGCGTAAGCAGCCGGAGGTTCTGAACGCCGTTGCGATCAGCGACATCGTCAAGCGGGTCAACCACAACATTCACGGCGATGACCCGGCCTATGACCGGCTACCGACCGCGCGTGATGAGGTGGCACAGTACCTTTTGCTTTATGAAATGTCGTTGCCGCACGGCTTGAGTTTGACAGACCGCATCACGGCGTCGCGTAACGCTTCGCGCGTGACCGTCGTCGTCGGCAAAAACGGCGAGAACCTGCCTTCAGACGTGCTGATCCCGTTGTCGGAGCGCTTCGAGAACTGGCTCCGCGTCAACGGCGGACCCGGCATGGCCGCGGACGGGACCGGTTTGTCTTTGATGTTCGCGCACCTCTCCGAACGCAACATCTCGCTGATGATCGGCGGTACGTCGGTTGCCATTGTGTTGGTCTCGATAATCCTGATTTTGGGA
>JANNEL010000590.1:0-3894 GCA_031378595.1 Alphaproteobacteria bacterium | reverse complement strand
CACCGCTGACGGCAAACAGCCGTGGCGGCCGGACAATGCGCTGTCCGGTTCGAACGAGCCCACCTACAAAATTTTCACGCCGCAGTTCGACGAGATCATCACGGCGGAAGAGCTGTGCGACGCGGAGGAGCTGGCGCGACTGCGTGCCTATCTCGATCAGCAGCTGCAGGCGTTGCAGGGCGTCGTCTCGCGACTGGCGAACCGGTTGCAGCGGAAGCTGATGGCGAAGCAGAACCGGACGTGGGAGTTCGATCTGGAGGAAGGCATCCTCGACGCGGCCCGGCTGTCGCGCGTGGTCGTCGATCCGATGCACCCGCTTTCGTACAAGATCGAGAAGGACATGAAGTTCCGCGACACGGTCGTGACGCTGCTGCTCGACAATTCGGGATCGATGCGCGGGCGGCCGATTATGGTGGCCGCGATGTGCGCCGATATTCTGGCGCGCACGCTGGAACGCTGCAACGTGAAGGTCGAGATCTTGGGCTTCACGACGAAGGCGTGGAAGGGCGGGCAGTCGCGCGACAAGTGGCTGCAAGAGAACAAACCACCCGCGCCCGGGCGGCTGAACGACCTTCGCCATATCATCTACAAGCAGGCGGATGCGCCGTGGCGGCGGGCGAGGCGAAACCTTGGGCTGATGATGCGCGAGGGTTTGCTCAAGGAAAACATCGACGGCGAGGCCTTGATGTGGGCGCACAACCGGTTGATCGCGCGGCCGGAGCAGCGGCGCATCTTGATGGTGATTTCGGACGGCGCGCCGGTCGACGATTCCACGTTGTCGGTGAACGCGGGCAATTATCTCGAGCGGCATTTGCGCGAGGTGATCGAGGCGATCGAGATGCGTTCGCCCATCGAAGTGATTGCGATCGGCATTGGGCATGACGTGACGCGCTACTACAAGCGCGCGGTGACGATCGTCGATGCGGAGCAGCTTGGCGGCGCGATGACCGACAAACTGGCCGAGCTGTTCGATGAGGATACGGCGAAAAGCTTTACCCCTGCACCGCGGCGTCCCGCGCGCGCCGCGAAGGCGCCGGTTGCGGTGGCGGCGCGGTGAAGCGGTCGTACATTGCGCTTGGGTTAGCGGCATCGGTTGCTGCCGCCTTTGTTTTCTATGCGACGGCCGAACCCCGCGATGCGCGTGCGTTGAGCGTGCAGGTTTCGAGCTTGCCGTTCAGCACGGGTGAGGATGCGAAGTCTTACGTTGGCAAGCTTCGGCATCGAGGCACGTTGAAGCTGACGTCGGACGATGCGGACTTTGGCGGTCTCTCCGGGTTGATCGTGTCGGACGACGGCGCGCGGTTCTTGGCGATTACCGACAACAGCAATTGGCTGACCGGTACGTTGCAGTATCGCGACGGCAAACTGACGGGGTTGAAGGGCACGTCGATTGCGCCGCTGCTCGATCTCAAAGGACGCAAGCTGAGCGGCAAGGACGGCGATGCCGAAGGGCTCACCGGATCGCTCGACGGCGACGTGTTCGTCAGCTTCGAACGCGACCACCGGATCTGGCGCTATGGGTTCGGCAAGCAAGGGCTGGCTGCGAAGCCCACTGTCGTGCCGACGCCCGATGCGTTGAAGGGTGTGCCTGACAATAAAGGGCTTGAGGGGATCGCGTCGTTGAGCGACGGGCGTTTGCTTGCGCTGACTGAGGCCTATCACGACGACGCGGGGAACATCCGCGGGTGGTTGCTGAAGGACGGTGCCGATCCGGAAGCGCTGACGCTGAAGCGGCGCGCGCCGTTCGATTTGACGGATGTACGGCAACTGGCGAACGGCGACGTCGTAACCTTGGAGCGGCGGTTCAATCAGATCGGCGGCGTCGGCTTTGAGTTGCGGCGGATCAAGGGCGCGGATGTTGCCGACGGCGCGACAGTGGACGGCGAAGTCGTTGCCGATGTCGGCATGAACTTCATCATCGACAATATGGAAGGGCTTTCCGTTCGCACCGGCGACGACGGCGAGACGCTCGTCTATCTCGTCTCGGACGACAACTTCAATGCGCCGGTTCAGCAGACGTTGCTGATGATGTTCGAGCTCAAGGACTAATAACCGCCGAGGCCGCCGGACGGGCGCACGATCGGACGGAGCGCCATGTAGGGTGCCAGCAGCGCGAACGACATCAACGCCTTTGTCCCGGCATCGACCGCCATGTGGTTCGCCCAGAACAGTTCGCTGCAGGCATAGGCCGATGGGTAGAATAAGAACATCGCGATGAAGGAACTCGTGAGCGCGCTGTAGAGCGGCGCCTTCCACCAGACGACGCCGCGCGTGCGGTCGAACACATAGACGCCTGCGAGTTGGCCGATCGCCATGGCCCCTAAGAACGCGCCCATGACGCGCAGGTTCGGCACTTCGCCCGGGTCGGGCAGCAGCGGATCGGCACGCAGCACGATCGCCAGCGCCGTCAGCACGACGAGCGACCACGAGACGAACACGTGCGCGAGCGCGAAGTCTTCGCCGTAGCGGCGGTTGACCAGGTTGGCGATCAGGAACACGACAGGCACAATCGCGTGGCTCGCGTTCAGCCAGTTCGACGGGTAAAGTTCGGGCTGGCGGATCGGGCTTAAGATGCCGTCGAACAGCGTGAACGGCGTCGTGCGGAACTGCCAAGCGATGAGCAGCGTCATGGTCACGGCGACGGCGGGCACGATCAGCAGCGCGAAGTCGCGCGCCAAGCGCAGCACGCGCGGCAGGCGGGAGGGCGCGTGCGAGACGACGATGCCGCCCTCGGCGGCTAAGCGGTTGACGTGGCTGATCATTGACCCTGAGCAGAATCGCGCTGGTAGGGTGCGAAGATCGAACTAACGGTGCAAGTAGGCCTTTTAGACCTTTGTAGTGGCGCGCACGATTTCGCGCTTCAAACGGCGGGCGCGGTCGGACAACTTGTCGTCGTTCAACTTGATGATGAAGGCGTCGAGGCCGCCGTTGTGGTCGATCGAGCGCAACGCGTGCTTCGAAATTTTCAACTTCACCGTGCGGTCGAGCTTGTCGGAGATCAGCGACACCTCCGACAGATTCGGGCGGAACTTGCGCTTCGTCTTGTTGTTCGCGTGGCTGACATTGTGTCCGCTCAACACGCCCTTGCCGGTTAGTTCGCAGCGCCGTGCCATGATAATTTCCGTCCGATCCGATGAAATGCGAACCCGCGCAAGGCTTTGGCCCGCGCGGGAGGGCGGACCTATAGGTCAGGGGCTCGCCCCACGTCAAGTTTTGGCCGCCACGTGCGCCAAAATGGCCTTAGCGGCCTGAGGCGGGGCCAGGGTGCCCTTGGCGACGGCGGCTTCCAGCTTTGCCAGTTCGGCGCCGATGGCGGGGTCCTCCGTCAAAGTGGCGAGCAGGCCTTCGCGCAGTTCGGTTTGCAGCCACGCCACGCGTTGGTCGCGGCGTTGGCGGTCCCAGGCGCCAGATGGGGTGAGCGTGGTGCGGAAGCGTTCGATGTCGTTCCAGACTTCGGCGATGCCCTTTCCTTCCGTGCTCGACACCAGGCGGACTTCCGCGGACCAACCTTCGAATTTCGGGCGCATCAAATGGAGCGCAGCAGCGTATTCGGCAGCGGCGCGGTTTGCGGCTTGCAGCAAATCGCCGTCGGCCTTGGTCACCACCACGAGATCGGCGAGTTCCATGATGCCGCGTTTGATGCCTTGCAGTTCGTCGCCGCCGCCGGGCGAGACGAGCACCACGAACATGTCGACCATGTCGGCAACCGCGGTCTCGGATTGGCCGACGCCCACGGTTTCGACGAGCACGACGTCGAACCCTGCCGCTTCGACGAGGAGCATGCTTTCGCGCGTGCGGCGGGCGACGCCGCCCAACGTCCGCCCGGCCGGCGATGGGCGGATGAAGGCGTTTCGATCTTGCGCGAGTTTCACCATGCGCGTCTTGTCGCCCAGG
>JANNEL010000542.1:0-4209 GCA_031378595.1 Alphaproteobacteria bacterium | reverse complement strand
CCTGGGCGGCGCCATTGCCGCTGTCATCATCGGGCAGGCATTCGCCTCGACCGACACGTACCGGAAACTGAACTTGTTCGGCGATGTGTTCGAGCGGGTGAAAAACGACTATGTCCGCGAAGTGAAAGATGCGGAACTCGTCGAAAGCGCGATCAACGGCATGTTGATGGGGCTCGACCCGCACTCGAGCTACCTGAACCCCAAGAACTTCTCGGACATGCAGGTTTCGACCCGCGGCGAATACGGCGGGCTTGGACTTGAGGTCACGATGGAAGAAGGCCTCGTCAAGGTGATCTCGCCGATGGACGGGACGCCGGCGGCGAAGGCCGGCATCAAGACCGGCGACTTGATCGCCACAATCGACGGCATGCAGATCCAGGGGCTCACGCTTTCGGAAGCCGTCGACAAGATGCGCGGTCCGGTGAACTCGCAGATCAAGCTCACCATCCTGCGCAAGGGCGAGAAGAAGCCGCTCGACATCGTCATCACGCGCGCGGTCATCCGCGTGGAAAGCGTGCGCTGGAAGCAGGAAGGCGACATCGCTTATTTCCGCATCACGACGTTCAACGAGCAGACGGAAGACGGACTCGAACGGGCGGTCGATCAAACGAAGGCCAAAATCGGCAACCGTTTGAAGGGCATCGTCGTCGATCTTAGGAACAATCCGGGCGGGCTTTTGGATCAAGCGATCAGCGTCTCCGATGCGTTCTTGGATCAAGGCGAAATCGTCTCCACGCGCGGACGGCGTGCGGGCGACACGCAGCGCTACAATGCGCGTTCGGGCCAAATCTTTTCGGGCGTGCCGGTCGTCGTTTTGGTGAACGAAGGCTCGGCGTCGGCGTCGGAAATCGTGGCCGGTGCGCTGCAGGATCAAAAGCGCGCGCGGGTCGTCGGCACGCGTTCCTTCGGCAAGGGTTCGGTGCAGACCGTGATCCCGCTCTCGGGCGGCGTCGACGGGGCGCTGCGGCTGACGACGGCCAAGTACTACACGCCGTCCGGCCGTTCGATCCAAGCAACGGGTATCGATCCCGACATTCTGGTCGAGCAAGCGGCGGATGCGGATAGCGAGGCGGATGCGAAAGACCGTCTGTCGGAAGCCAACCTGCCCAAGCATTTGGACGCGCAGGAAGGCGGGCGTAAGCCGCATGTCGGCCCGGTCGTGAAACCGAAGACGGGCGAGAAGTTCGACGACTTCCAGTTAACGTACGCCCTGCGGTTGTTGCGGGGCCAGGAAATCGTGTCGAACGCGGGGCCTGCGCGCCCCAAATAGGGGCTGCGGCCAGCCGTTCTCTTGAAAGCCTGTTCTCAGGCGGGGCACAGTCGCCCCGCCTGAAACTTTTTGAGCGCCTTGAATGTCCTCGAATTGGATTCCCGCCCTGATCGCGATGGTCGTGGGCGCCCTGGACAAGCGGCGCCTGCCTCGAACAATCGGGGCGACTGCCGCAGGTCTGGTGCTGGTTGCGATCGTCGTCGTGTCGCTTGTCGGCAGCGGCGAGGACGCCGAGCCCAAGCAGGTCATGAAGATCGAACATGCGCCCGCGACCGGCGTCGGCGGACCGATCGCGGATGCGTCCGCGGCTGTCGCCGAAGTCACGCAGCGCATGTTGCTTGGCGGCGATCGAGCGCTTATCGAGATGACGAACGTCGGTCCCCTCCCCAGGATCGCCGCTGACGGCCGCAAACCGATGGCTGTTTATGCGCGAACCTATGACATGGCGGCCGACCCACGGCCCAAAGTTGCGATGGTGGTCGGTGGTTTGGGATTTGGGAGAGCCTTGACCGACACCGTAATAGCGCGCCTTCCCGCAGACGTGGCGCTCGCCTTCTCGCCACAGGCGCCATCGGTCGCGACTGACGTCGCTGCAGCGCGAGCAAAGGGATATGAGATATTGCTCGAACTGCCGATGGAGCCGCATGACTATCCCACCACCAATCCCGGGTTCCAAACTTTGACCGCGGGTGCGAAGGCGAAGAACACCCTTCGGCTCCAGTGGCTGATGACGCGCGCAACCGGGTATGCGGGTTTGATCAATACGTTCGGCGACAAGTTCTTGGCCGGCCAAGACGAGGCGCAGTTCGTGATGACGGAGACGGCGCAGCGCGGGCTTTTCTTCGTGGAAGCGGGCGCTGGCGAACAGTCGGTTGCGCGCCAGGCTGCGGGCAACGCGGGCGCGCCGTTTGCGCGCAGCGATACGGTCATCGACAAGGTGCCGACGCGCGCGGCGATCGACGCGGCGCTCGCTGGGCTTGAAGCCTCGGCGAAGAAACGCGGCGCAGCGATCGGTGTGGCGGGTGCGCTTCCCAACACGGTCGACCGTGTGGCGACGTGGATTGCAAGCTTGGATGAAAAGGGGATCGCGCTGGTGCCGGTCTCGGCGCTTGTCGGTGCGGCGGCGCTCGCGGAGCCGTTGCCGGTTGCGAGTGCCGAGCCGACAAAGCCGCGCGTGACGGCGAGGCCCAGCAGGCCACGCTTGGTGCCACGTCCGCGCGCGCAGGCGCGCGCTGTGCCGCCGAAGCCCACGCCGAGGCGCGCGACGACGACGCTGAGACCGGCGCCGCCGAAGCAAGAGCTGCCGTCCGACGGCGAGAGCTCAACGGCGCCCCATCCGTGACGAAAATTGATCCGGCGAAGCTGCCTTATCGCCAGAGCGTGGGCGTGATGGTGTTGAACCGCGAAGGCCGCGTCTTCGTCGGGCGGCGCATCGACCAGGTCGCGGGCGAGGCGTGGCAGATGCCGCAAGGCGGGATCGACGACGGCGAGGACTTGCGCGCGGCGGCTTTGCGGGAGCTCGAGGAAGAAACGGGCATCACCAAGGTGCACATTCTGGCGGAGACGCCGGATTGGATTACCTATGACCTGCCCGCGCACGAGATCGGCGTGGCGCTGAAAGGCAAATACCGGGGCCAGCGGCAGAAGTGGTTTGCTGCACGATTTCTGGGCACCGACCGCGACATCGATTTGACGCGCCACGAGCCCGAGTTCGACGCCTATCGCTGGGTCGAAATCGACGAGTTGCCCGCGCTTATCGTAGCGTTTAAGCGCGACGTTTACGACCAAGTGGTCGAAGCCTTTCGCCACCTTGCCGTTCCCGCTTAAGGTGGGCGCATGACATCCACCGTTGTTTTGATTCACGGCGCTTTTTGCGCGGGCTGGGCGATGGAGCCCTATGCGCAACTGCTCGCGCTGCACGGCCACAAGGTTTTGACGCCGACGCTGCGCCACCACGACGTCCCGCCCGGCGTGAAGCCGCCGCGCGAGCTGGGCTTGACCTCGATGCTCGACTATGCGGACGACATCGAGGCGATTGTGCGCGACTTGAAAGAGCCGCCGGTGTTGATCGGCCATTCGATGGGCGGGCTCGTCGCGCAGATGGTGGCCACGCGGTTGCCGGTGAAGGCGCTGGTGCTGCTCGCGCCGTCCGCACCGTGGGGCACGTTGCCCACGAGTGCGTGGGAGATCATGTCCGCGCAAGGGCTCTATCTCGCGGGGCAGTTTTGGAACAAGCCACTGCGCCCCGAGAGCTGGATCGCCGAGACGCATGCGCTCGACCTGCTGCCGCCCGGCGAACGTGAGGCGACGTTCGCGCGCTTCGTTTGCGAGTCCGGTCTCGCCACGTTCGAGATCCTGCACTGGGGCATGGACGCCCGCCGCGCGACGTTCGTTGACGCGCGCAAGATCGAATGCCCCGTGCTTTGCATCGCGGGCGAATACGACCGGGTAAACCCGGCGCGGACGGTCGCCTCCATCGCGCGGCGCTATCGCGAGCGCGGCGAATATCTGGAAATCAAAGGGGCCAGCCACTGGCTGATCGGCGAACCGGGCTGGCAGAAGACCGCGGGCTACGTGCGCGAATGGGTCGCCAACGTGACCAGCGGCGCGGCGCAGCCGGCCTAGCCGCGAAAATCGCAAATCGAATCCGTTCGATGCGTTCGCACGGCTGATTTCCGCGGAAATATCCGTTCGGAATCCGTTTGAAATGCGTTCGCAAGCGTTCGGGCCGCGCGCGGATCGGAAATCGAATCCGTCTGATGCGTCTGCACGGCGGATTTCTGCGGAATTATCCGTCTGCAATGCGTATGGAATCTGGAGTGTCCCCGTTCGGCTGGACCATGGGGTGGTTTGGGAAGCGGCTTTTTTGGGCCTCACACGAGGAGAAGGCCGTGCGCCGGACATACAGCCGGGAATTCAAGGTTCGGGTTTGCACTGAC
>JANNEL010000539.1:0-11863 GCA_031378595.1 Alphaproteobacteria bacterium | reverse complement strand
ATAACGCCTGTTCGACGAAATCCAGCCGGTCTTGCCCAAAGAACATGGCGCCATCGACGAAGAAGGTCGGCGCACCGAACACACCCCGCGCGACCGCGCCCTCGGTGTTGGCTTTGAGCTTTTCCTTCACGTCGGGCCGTTCGATCCGCGCCAAATAGTCGTCGGGCTCGATGCCGATATCGTGCAGCACGTGCGCGACCTCGCCCTGATCGTTCAGGTTCCGGGGGTGAGACCACATCGCGTCGAACATCGCATTGACATAGATGTCGAATTGGTTGGTCGCTTGATACGCAACGGCGCCGCGCATCAACGAAAGCGTGTTGACCGGAAAATGCGTATTGAAGTTCAGAACGATGTTGTAGCGCTTCGCGAACCGCGCCAGGTCTTCGTTCATATATCGCGCCTTCGCAGGCACCATCGCCGGCGACGAGTTCCCCGTCGCCTTGAACACCGCACCGAGCAAGATCGGCGTCCACACGACGCGCGCCCCGTGGCGAGAGGCGATCTTCGGCAACTGCTTGTAGGCGAGATAAGACGTCGGACTTCCGAAATCGAACAGAAACTCAACCGCTTTCGTCATCACTGGTATCCTCAAGAGCCCCTTGCGCCTACCACTTCTCCATCCAGGGCCGCAGGTCAAGCTCGTGGGTCCATGTATCCTTGGGCTGGCAATGCAGCATCCAGTACATCTCCGCGATATGATCCGGCGACAGGATCCCGCCCTGATCGCGCTTCGCATAGGCCTCGGGAAACGTGTCGCGGATGAAGGCCGTGTCGATCGCCCCGTCGATCACGATATGGGCCACGTGAATGCCTTGCGGTCCCAGCTCGCGCGCCATGCTCTGCGCCAACGCCCGGAGCGCGTGCTTTGCGCCTGAGAACGCCGCAAACCCAACCCCGCCGCGCAGGCTCGCCGTCGCACCGGTGAAGATGATCGTGCCGCGTCCGCGCGGCGTCATCCGCTTCGCCGCTTCGCGTCCCATCAGGAAGCCCGCAAACGCCGCCATCTCCCACACCTTCGTGAAGACACGCGCCGTCGTCTCGGCGATCGGGAACCGCACGTTGCCACCGACGTTGAACACCGCGACGGCGATCTCGCCGATGTCGCGCTCGATCGTGTCGAACAGCGTAACGGTATCGTCCTCCTTACGCGCGTCGGAGCCGAACGGATGTGCCGTGCCGCCGGAAGCTTCGATCTCGCGCACCACGTCTTGCAGCTTGTCCTTATCGCGCCGCGTAACGCAGACGGCATAGCCTTCGCGCGCAAACCGCTTCGCGATCGCGCCACCTGTAGCTTCACCAGCACCGACGATCAGCGCGACTTTAGGTTTTGACAGAGACATGAGAACTCCTCGTGTGCCACGAGCTTAGCCCTCCGCCTCCACGAAACACAATGCTTGGTGCGCAGCGCGCAAGCCGTGATGGCCCTTCATCGGTGAATTCAAGTAACGGTTCGTCGCCGCCAGAACAGCGTTCGAGAGATTACCCTTTCCCGCCCACGCAACCTCTTCCGCAACCGCCGCCAAAACCTTGACCCGGTGGCACGCAAAAATCGGCTCCCTAATACCATGATCGTAGAGCGCCGCACGTTCGCGCGCGAAGAAGCCTCCGGCGTCGCTCACTTCCCAAGACCAATCGACATCCGCCAGCAAGAACGGCGCATTGCGCCCGACGAAACACGCCATCTGTAGCAACGCCTGCGGCCACAACTCCGGCTGCGCCGTGCAGTGCAGGCGCACCGCGTTGCCGAACGTCAACGCATGTGTGAAATCGAGCCAGCCCACGTTGTGTGAGACCGGTTTCGTTGTTTGCAGACCAACATCGAGATCGTACCGAAGCATGGCGAGCGCATTCGCTTCCAGCAACAGGCGGTACTTCGCCTCGTTATCGCCGGGCAACGCCGCGACCCGATCGAGCGCAGCGTTCACCGAGAGCCCAACCAGATCGGCTGCCGAACACAGCTTGCCCGTGCCCGACCACCGACTCAGTGCCTTCGCATAGTGGCGAAACTCCGGAATCCGATCCTCGCGCGTCGCATAGATAATCGAACGCGTCAGCGCATGCAGCACGGGTGCCGTAGCCGAAGCACCCAAGAGATCGATCAACTCAAACGCCTTGCGCGCGTATATCGCCGAGTGCCCGAAATCCTGATAGTGCGCAAGCGCCGCGCGAGCAAACGCGTGCTGCAGCGGTGCCAATGCCTCATGCCCGCATGAAAGCGCGCCGTTCACAAGGGCAATCGCGCGTGCCTCATCCTCATCTTCCATGGCGCGTCCAAACGCCGTTTCATCCCAAACCGAAGTCGCCGCCGTATACGGATAGTTGCGCTCGCGCAGCGTATCGAAGGCGATATGCGCAATCGGCTCGACCAATGCTGTCAACCGCTGTTCCTCGGTCGCCGCCGCCTTGTGCAGCGAAAGCCAGTCCGCCGCCGCCGCGTAGGCATGCGTCATGCCGTACTCGAACCGGGCCGAAGAACGCACGACCATCCGCCGCAACGGCTCAAGCGGGTCGCCGTCCGCTTTGATGTAGCGTGCAACCTCGCGTGCCATCCGCTCGTAGTCGTTGTCGTCGCTCGCCTCTTCGAGATTCGCAAGCGCCCGCGCTTGCCGCGCCTCTGCCGGCAGATCGGAAACATCGATCCATAGCCGCCCGTCGCGATCTTCAATCGGGTACTGCCGCAAGCGATCGCCGCCGACCAGCGTCTCGCCGCTCGCCAAATCGAACTTCCAATTGTGCCAGTTGCAAGTGAGCGTGCACGACGCCCCAAGCGTTCCTTCGCTGAGCGGATATCCCTCATGCGGACAACGATTGTTGCACGCGAACAGACGCTCGCCATCGTCGATCAACAAGATCTGCTTACGCCCGGCCTTAACGACGCGTCGACCCTTGGCCTGAAGCTCCGCGCGCAAACCGGCGTCGAACCATTCGGGCATATGAGATCTCCTAGGCAACGAAGCCCAATCAACCTAAACCCACGGCTTGATTTACGCAAGTAAATGCTTTATAAAATACCCATGAGCGTGACCGCCGATACGAGCAAGGCCAAGCGGGCCGTCCTCGACCACTTGAAACGCAACGGCCCCAGCGAGGCCGCCGCCGTCGCCAAAGAACTGGGCGTGACCCCCATGGCTGTGCGCCAACACCTCTACGCGCTCGAAGATGAAGGTCTCGTCTCGTTCGCCGCGGCACCAAAGGACGGCGCACGCGGCCGCCCTTCGAAATTGTGGCAAGTGGAACAGAGCGCCGATTCGTTTTTCGCCGACGCACACGCCGACCTCTCCGTCGAACTGATCACCAACATCAAGGAGGTCTTCGGCGAGCAGGGCTTGGAGAAACTAATCGCCAAGCGCACGAAACATCAGATCGCGGAGTACCGCGCCGCCCTCGCGTCGGCCTCGACACTGAAGGAAAAAGTGAAGCGCCTCGCTCGGCTGCGCACCGCCGCAGGCTACATGGCCGACGCCAAATCCGACGGCGATGGTTTCCTTCTGGTTGAGAATCACTGTCCAATTTGCAGAGCGGCTGCGGCCTGCACGGGCCTGTGCCGGCAGGAGCTAGAGGTCTTCCGTGCCGCTTTAGGGCCGGAAGCCGCCATCGTGCGAACCGATCACATTCTCGCCGGTGCCCGCCGCTGCGCCTACCAGGTGCGCCCGCGCCAGGCGTGACGAACGCCAAACATTCCCCTCTCAAGCATTGATTCGCGCCGAATTACTTGCCATCTTTGCCAGTGACCCGTCCGCGCTGGCATGTCGCGGATGACTTCGAGAGAGACTTCCGACGCGCAAGGGCTGAGCGACTGACAATGCGGAAAACTGGGACTGTAAAGTGGTTCAATCAAGCTAAAGGCTTTGGTTTCATTCTACCTGACGACGGCGGTGCGGATGTGTTCGTCCACGTCTCCGCATTGGCAAAGGTCGGCGTGCAAACGCTGGGTGAAGGTCAACGCTGCACGTTTGAGCTCGCGCAAGACCGCGGCAAGACGATGGCCGCTGAGCTTCAGCACGACGGTCCGGCTCCCCCTCCGCCCCCGCGCGGTGGTGGCGGTGGCGGTGGCGGCGGCTTCCGCGGAAGGGATGATCACGGCGGCGGTGGTGGCGGCGGCTTCCGTCCGCGCGGCGGCTTCGACGGCGGCGGCCGCGATCGCGGCGACAGAGGTGATCGAGGCGACAGAGGCGATCGCGGCTTCGGCGGTCAGGGACGCGGACCCGCCGCTGGCCCCGGTGCTGGCCCACGACCTCACGCCGGCATCTTCGATGCACTCAACATGGTCGTGATGCGCGTGCGCGATCTCGCACAAGCCCGCGCCTGGTACGAACGCGTTCTGGAACTGAAGCCGGCCGAGCAAGGCGGCTCCGGCCCGACGATCACGCTGGATCTCGGCCGTGGCGCCAATCTCTGCCTCTGGCAGTTGGGCCCGGACGAGACGCTGGCAAACACGCAGACGGCGACTTCTTTTCCCAATTTTCGCACGGGCGATGTGGACGGCCTCCACGGCAAGCTCGAAGGATTGGGTGTTTCCGTGACTCCCCTGCAGGACGCAGGTGGAGTAAAGTGGTTCACGTTCTACGACCCGGACGGTAATCGGATCGATGTAATGCAGAACCGCCCACGTGCGTTCTAACGGGGGGACCATAGTGAAACCGTTAGAGGAAGTGCCATGGCTCAACGCGCGATCAACTGGGACCTCGCGCCCCAAGACGAACCGGCGAACGATCCTGACTGTGTAGCGCCGACCGTGCTCCCGGTTTTCAAACCGAACGTCGTCCGTCGTGTCGGCGTGATCAAAGTGTATTCGGCACAAAAGCGTTACGGCCTTGTCGAGACCGTGGACGAACACAGCGACGCGATCTTTGTGATCGACGATGTGAACCCGTGCGATCAGCCGAACCTCGACTGCGGCCAGACCGTGACGTTCCACGCTGTCGCGGGTCCCGACGGCCTTTCTGCCAAAGACATCCGCATCGACGCAACCACGCTGCCACCTATGCCCGGGGAGGCGATGCTGCTGAAGGGTTGGCGCTGAGCGTGGCGTTAGGCTTCGCGAAGCGGGTCTTCCAGATCGCAGGGATTTGGGGCCTCTTCATCCCATCGCTCGCCTACGGTGGCTACCTGCTCAGCATTGAAGGCGCCAGGATCGACGCCGACCGGCCCGAGATCGTGCACGGCTTCTTTCTGGTCGCACTCACCTGGCAGGTCGCGTTCTTGTTTATCGCGACCGATCCGGCGCGCTACCGCCTGCTCATGCTGGCTGCGATGCTCGAGAAATTCCCGTTCACGCTCGTTGTGCTCGTCCTCTATGCGAACGGCCAGGTACCGGTGACGATGCTGGCGCTCGGCCTGACCGACGGCGCACTCGGCGCACTGTTCAGCATCGCCTACGTCTGGACCGATCCCGCGACTGTCACAGCATGACCTCGCGCGCCGAAGCGTTGCAACAAGCCATGCGTCTTTTGCAGGCGCGCCGCCCCGAGCACGCAAGAACCTAGCGAACTTCCCTATTTCGGCAGCAAGACGCATGGCGACTGGAACGAGGCAATCGACCGCGTTCGCCGCGAACTTGCCGCGTTACACAACGACGTGATGAAACCAGAGACTATTTCTGCTTGGGCTGCGGTTCGGCTGGCGGCTCTTGCAGCACCGGCCCACCCTCGCCGTCGCCGAACCCGAACGCCGAACCCGTGAACTGCGGCACCGCTGCCTGGCGGCTTGCAGGCGCCGCCGCTTGCGTGAGCTCGGTATCGTTCGGTTGCATTGGCTTCGCCGAAGCCGGAACCACTTGTGCAGACGATGTGTCAGCCGTCGACGGCGCATTCAATGCCGACTGCACTGCACCCGTCACGAGGTCTTGCGGCGATATCGAACCAGTCGACGGCGCAAGCACCCCCGGCACAGACGACGCAACGGCCTGCGTTGCGAGCGGCGCGGCGGTCGAGGCCTGAATCAACTCGGCCGCCTTGCGGCACACACCTTGATTGCGCAGCACTTCGAGCATGCTGGGCTCAGGCGAATCCGCTGCCGGGATCACTGCTTCACCGATCTCATTGGCGACGAGACCTTGCGCAGTTGCTGTCGCGCGGGAAAAAACCTCTTCGATGTCGCCGGTCGATGCCTTCGTCGTTGAAGCGCCGTCGCCTTTGCCGACGCACGCCGCGCGCATACGGCAGTGGTCGAGCATCGCCCGTGCCTCGCGCAGTTGCTGCGCCACGGACGAGACCGTGGCGCAGCCTGCCGCAAGCTTCTCAGCGCGCCGGTCGACCAACGCTTCAAGGCGGGCGAGGTCGAGCAAGCTTGCGCCCAGTGCGTCGGCCGCTTGGGTCCAGTTCACGGTGTCGGCAGCCGTATTCTTGCCGAGTGCCGCAAGATGCGCCGCCATCGACTTTAATCGCCAAGCCGCTTCAAGCCGCGGATCGTTCTTGATTTCGCTGACGCCGGCCGCCTGCTCCATCACGACCGCAAGCTCGGCCGCCGATACTGCGCGCTGATTGGCGAGGTCCGGTGCAAGCTTCGGCAGATCGCCGGACGCACGCGTCCTGCCCACATCGAGCAAAAGCGGAAGCATATTGGCGACATAGTGCGTCTCGTCCGCGATCCGCGTGACTTCCGCATTCAACGTCGAGGCGCCGACCGGCAGTTGCGCGGGCGCCGTGCTCATGTTGCCGCCGATCTCGTCAAGCTCGTTGTCGATGCGGTCCATGTCGGCCCTGAGCGACGCCGACGATTTGCAATCGACCGATGGGCAGGTTGAGTTCGCGCATTGCTGCGCGACCGTGCGGACCGACATCGCGATCAGCAACGCGGCAGCCGGGCGTGAGTCTTCCTCTGTGGCGCATGTCGATGCCACGCGCGTCGCGGGTAGCTTGCAGAAGTCTTCCGACGTGCAGCGTCCGGCCCAGTCCGTCAAAATGGAAGCGGCGGCTTCCGCACGAGAAGCCGCCACCGTGGCGGACTGCAATTCGTCTTCGCGACCCGCAAAGGCGCTCTTCTCATCCGAGACTTGGCCAAGCGCCGTCTGCAGTGCCTTCGCGTGGGCGCGCGCAGTTTCGGCACGGCGCGTAAATGTTTTCGCGAGCTCCGCCATATCGGAGCAATACTTGCAACCGCTGGCTGCAGCTTGAATCGTGCGGGCTTTTTCTTGCTGTTCGATGCTGGCTGCGACTTCGGGCGCTTTCGGCCGAAGGAGCTCAAGTCCTGGAGGTGTAAGATCGACGCTATAATGAGCGGCGGTGATGCCTAGACCCAGCGAAAAGACGATTACGCTGGCGACCCCAATCACATGACGCATGTACGGAATTCCCCAACCCTGGTCTCCCACCCCGCCCCCGGGTTGGGGAGACCCCCCATTTGTTGCGGATAAACATCGCAGAAGTGATTTCGTTTTTCAATTTCTACCTGCTTGAAATATTGACCATGCTATGACTCTGATTCGTCACACCCACTAGATGCAGTGGTTGTGATCAAATCGCCTGGCGAAAGAGCCATGAACCGCTAACATCGACCTGCTGATTCGCGTTGTGGATCAAGCGGTTCTGCATCAGGCCCGGCGTTTGCGGGCCGGAAAATGGCGGTAGTTTTATGCCTTTGCCCTTTCTCCACAGGTTTCGGGCTTCCCTCAGGGGAAACAAATTTGAACGTCAACTTGCACGTGCAGAGACCCACCATTTCTGGCCGTTAAGTATGCTGGGCCCTGAAGGCCCACAGCTCCTGATGTTCGACATTTTGGGACTGGGAGAGGCCGCGCCCAAGGGTCCTGGCGTCTTTATCTACGCCCGCCGCCGCGCCGGCGAGTGGCAAGCGCTCTACATCGGCGAAAGCGCCAACATGGCCGATCGGCTCGCCTTCAACGAAATCGCGGCCGACGCACTCCTGTCGGGCGCGACCGATATCCACGTCCTACGCCTCAACGAAGATGCCAAGGCCCGCCGCGATATCGTCGATCGCCTCATCCTGACCAACGCGCCGTCATTGAACGACGATGAGCGCAAGTCGCTCACGAGCACGGCTGACGACGCGACGGCTAAGAAAACGCGGGCCGCCTAGCGCCGCTTGCCGCGCTTGCGACCAAGCCCAATCTGCTTCGCCAAGGTCGACCGGCGCGCAGCATAGTTCGGCGCCACCATCGGATAATCGTGCGCGAGACCCCATTTCACGCGGTACTGCTCAGGGGTCAGGCCGTAGGACGACCGCAAATGCCGCTTCAGCGATTTGAACTTCAAACCGTCTTCCAGGCAGACGATATGGTCGTCGGTCACCGACCGCTTTACCGACACGGCCGGCTTCGGTGCTTCGTGCACAACGACCGTGCCGTGGCCAAGCGAGACGATCGTACGGTGTAACGTCTCGATGAAGACAGGCAACTCTTGCGCCATCATACGGTTGTTCGCGACGTACGCCGCCACAACGCGCGCAACGATTTGAACGGTGTCCACGTCCTCCGTCATTTGGTCCCGATGCTAGTTGAATCGCGGCAAGGCTAAGGAGCCGCATTCACGCGATCAACGCACCAAACGCACCAAAAACAACGCGCGATTGTATTTCGGTGAATTCTTTGGAAGTGTTGCGGCACCATCCGCTAGTTGAAGGCGAGAGAGGCACGACCTAGTGACACCGACAATCAAGTTTGCCGCCGCCGTCGGTTTTGCGGCAAGCCTCGCGGGCGCCGATGCAGCGATAGCAGCGGACGCAGCGCACATCGACGGTGCTGGGCTCGCCGCACCGTGGGCCATCCCCTTCGTAGGGCTGCTGCTCTCGATCGCGGTCCTCCCGCTTGCGGCCCCGAGCCTATGGCACCACCACTACGGCAAGATCACGGCAGCTTGGGCGCTCGCCTTCTTGGTGCCATTCGCGGCCATGTATGGACTTGAACCGGCGATATTCGAGTTCCTGCACGTGATGCTGCTCGACTACGTGCCGTTCATCGTCCTGCTGTTCGCGCTCTACACGATTTCCGGCGGCGTTTATCTGAAGGGCGATCTGCACGGCTCGCCGTGGACGAACACGGCCATGCTCACTGGCGGCACGTTGATCGCGAGCATCACCGGCACGACCGGAGCGTCGGTTTTACTCATCCGCCCGTTGATCCGGGCCAACGACGACCGCAGCTACAACGTGCACGTCATCGTCTTCTTTATTTTCTTGGTGTCGAACATCGGCGGCGCACTTTCGCCGCTCGGCGATCCGCCGCTTTATCTCGGCTTCCTCAAGGGCGTGGATTTCTTCTGGCCGACCGTCAACCTCGCGAGCAAGACGGCGCTGGTCGCCGCGATATTGCTCGCCGTATTCTTCGCGATCGACAGCTATATCTACCGGCGCGACAAGCGCAAAAAACCCGACCCGACGCCTGATACAATTCCCCCCATCACGCTTCATGGATGGCGCAACATTCTTCTTCTCATCGTCGTCGTAGGCACGATCTTGGGTTCGGCGATGTGGAAGACGGACGCCGCTCTCGAAATCATGGGCGTTCACGTCGGCTATGCGGACGTCGTCCGTGTCGTCGCATTGCTCCTGCTTTCGTCGCTGTCGCTGATGCTGACGCCGACGGCGTATCGTACCGGCAACGCCTTCACGTGGAGCCCAATCGCCGAAGTGGCCAAGCTATTCGCCGGCATATTCGTGACGATCGTTCCCGTAATCGCAATGCTGCGCGCCGGCAACGACGGCGCTTTCGCCCCCATGCTGGCGCTGGTGACGAACGGCGACGGCAGCCCGAACAATGCGATGTATTTCTGGCTGACCGGCGGCCTGTCGAGCTTCCTCGACAACGCGCCGACCTATCTTGTGTTCTTCAACGCAGCCGGCGGCGACGCGCAACAACTGATGGGCCCGCTTGCGACGACACTCGCCGCGATCTCGGCCGGCGCCGTCTTCATGGGCGCCAACACGTACATCGGCAACGCCCCGAATTTCATGGTCAAAGCGATCGCCGAAGAAGCCGGTATCAAGATGCCCAGCTTCTTCGGTTACATGCTGTGGTCAGGACTGATCCTACTGCCCTGCTTCGCGCTCGTGACGTGGGTCCATTTCCTCTGAACCCTACCCGCCGAACACGACGGCCCACATTGTCCGGCCCGGGATAAACGCGGTGACGCCCGCGATGATCAGACCGCCGATATAGAGGCCGACCATCGAAGCCGCATGCCGGCGTACGTCGCCGCGCCGGATGCCGCTGAGGCCCATCCAAAGCGAGACCACGGTCACCACCGTAAAAATATGCAGCGCGTTGATGCCGTTCTGGAAGTCCGCGATCATCGCGATCGACGTCGCAGCGACGACGATCATCGACGACACCCAGGTCCAACCCAACAAGCGGTGGAACCCTGTCCCCTTGGGAAGCAGGAAGATTATCGCGCCCACGACAAGGGCAACCATCGCAGCAGTCACGTGGATCTGTACCGAAAACGGAGCCGCCAAAAGGGGCGCAAGATCGAGCCCCGGTGTCGGCACTTTCACCCGTGACCAATAGTCGAGCATGGCGTTTCGGTTGGCCGCGGGTAGCGTTGCCAGCCACACGCCCAGCACGCCGAACGTCGCCAAGGCCCCAAACACAAACCTGAACCTGAAGCCGCGCCAAAAAGCCTGGTCGGGCCACGCATCGTTTCGTTCCACGGTCTCGTCTCCTATCCGAGTGCCGCTTACGGCATTGCCGCGAGCCAACTGTTCCCCGATAAATGCCGCCATGAACGACGAACCGCACGCGCAAATCCGCCAAGTGCAGGGCGAACTTCGTGAAAAGCAGGCCCAGGCACTTCGCGAAGCGCCAATGGCGGAAGCGTTTTTCGCGCAAGTTTGGGAGCGCCCGTGGATTGCCATCGCGCTGATGGCGACGGTGCCCGGCTTCGTGCTCGCCCTGCTCGGTCCCTTCGGCTCGTTCGGCGCCCCGTTCTGGATGCGCCTCGCCTATTGGGTTCCGACCATGGCCTTAGGCGCGGGCATCGGGGCCGCGTTGAATATCTGGGCCGATCAAAGTCCATTGTTCGATCGCCGCCCGGCCGCCCGCTTCCTGACCGTGACCACGCTGATGACCGCAGCCATGTCGCTGGTGGCCTACGGATTTGGCGCGCTCGTTTTCGGCGTTGGTCAAATCGAGTTCTCGCCGGTCTTCGTCTTCTATGTTTGGTTCGTGACCATCGTGATGTCGCTGATCGGAGCGATTCTCCGGGCCCGGCGTACGACCCAGGCGGCCGCCCCCCTACCCGCTCCGGCCGACATCCGCACACCGAAGCTGAGCCAGCGCCTGCCCATGAAACTGCAAGACGCCGCGATACTCGCCCTACAGGGCGAAGATCATTACGTGCGCATCCACACGGATAAGGGATCTGATTTGCTCCTCCTGCGTTTGACCGACGCGATCGCTGAGATGGGTCGAACACCAGGTGCACGCACGCACCGCTCTTGGTGGGTATCGAAAGCGGCAGTAGGAAGTATCCGCCACGACAGCGGGCGTGTAGCGCTCGTGTTGACGAATGGCACAGAGGCCCCCGTCAGCCGCGGCTATGCCTCAGAGCTGCGCGAAGCCGGCTGGCTGAATTGAAACATCATAACTTTAACCCGTAGCGCCCATTAAGAATTTACAACCCATTTCCGCCATTGGCACCGACCTTGCGAGGCCTCCCATACCAACGGAGGAAGCGGCCATGGACAAGCTCAATCTCATCCAAAACCTCGGCAACGCCACCTGCATCCGCAGCCTCTTCGACAGCAACGTTTGCACGCTCACGGAATCCTGGAACTTCGGCGCAACGATCCTCGTCGGCGCGGCGGTTTCGATCGCGATCTTGCTGATCCGCGAGCGTAGCCGCCGGCATCGCGAAAACAACTACTTCTGGTAAACGAGAAATTAACGAGCGCGGCGTCTGAACGG
>JANNEL010000519.1:0-10158 GCA_031378595.1 Alphaproteobacteria bacterium | reverse complement strand
TGCGCCTTCGGCCAGCGTGATGACGGCCGCTTGGCCCGCGAACAGCAGCTCGCGGTCCTCGGCGTCGGCGTAGGACGGCGTCACGAGCGCACGGGTCACGCCGCCAAGGCGGGCGACCGGGATGGTGACCGCGTTTGCGTCGATGCCGTAGGCGATGTTGAACGCGGCACTCAACCCCGAGTTCTTCGTTGCGGTGTCGTTCGTTTGTTTGACGAGATCGACTTCAAGCGCGCCAAGGTCGGTGCCAACGACAAAGAAGCCGGGGGTCACGGCGCCGCCTTGTGCGTCGATGACGGTTGCGTTAGCCGGTACGCGGACGCGAGGACCGACCTGGGCGATCCAACCGTTATGAATGAGCACGGTGCCTTCAACGTCGCCGGCACGGCTCATCGTGTGGATGCGTGCGTTCGTGATCGCGACCGTGTCGGCGGCGGCGGCGTGGCACAAGAAAGCGGCGACGAGGGCCGCTAAGAGGCGGGGCATTATTCGCCTCCCTTCGGTTGACCAAGCATGAAGTCGGATCTTGGTTGGTAGTTCTTGTCGTTGCGGTCGTACATCAACGCGCCGTCGATGAAGACTTTCTCCGTCTTCGCGTAGATCGAAAGAGGGTTGGCGTTCCACATCACGACGTCTGCCATCTTGCCGGCCTCAAGCGAGCCGGTCTTGTCGGCGATCCCCATCATCTTGGCAGGGTTGGCGGTGATCCACCGCATCGCCTCGGCGTCGGTGATCTTCAGGCCGCTTCGTCGGCCCGCGGCGAGTGCTGCGGCGGTTTCTTGGTTCAGACGCTGGGACAGGATCGGGTCGTCGGAGTGGATGACGGCGCAGCCGCCGGCCGCGTGCACGAGGGCCGCGTTTTCTTCGATGCCGTCGATCGATTCCATCTTGAAGCCCCACCAGCCGGCCCAGGTGGCCACGCAGATGCCTTCTTTCGCCAAGAGGTCGGCGATCTTGTAGGCCTCGGAGCCATGGTGGAACGCCGCGATCTTGTAACCGAACTCATGTGCGATATCGATCATCACCGCCATTTCGTCGGCGCGGTAGCAGTGGTTCTCGACCAGGATTTCGCCGTTCAGCACGCCTGCCAGCGTGTCGAGTTTCAGGTCGCGGTCCGGCGCTTCGCCTTTGCCTTCGGAGGCGTAGTAGGCATCCCATTTCTTCGCGTACTTCGCCGCTTCGAGCCACGCTTTGCGATAGCCCGCGACGTTGCCCATGCGCGTGGATGGTTGCTGGTTCTTGCTACCGTAGACGCGTTTCGGATTTTCGCCGCACGCCATCTTGAGGCCGTAAGGAGCACCCGGAAACTTCATGCCTTGCATCGTGATCGAGGGCACATTCTTGAGCGTGACGGAGCGGCCGCCGAACAGGTTGGCGGAACCCGGCAGGATTAGCATCGACGTCACACCGCCGCGGCGCACGGCGTTGAACGCTTCGTCCTGCGGCCAAACCGAGTGCTCCGCCCACACTTCGGCGGTGTTGGGACTGGTCGCTTCATTGCCGTCAGACACGGCGTCGACGCCCGGCTGCGGATAGACGCCTAAGTGCGAGTGCGCGTCGATGATGCCTGGGGTGATCCATTTGCCTTTGGCGTCGATCGCCGTGTAGCCCGCGGGTACCGCGACGTTCGCGCCGACGGCTTCGATCTTGCCGTCCTTCATGAGCAGCGTACCGGCCTCGATCTTGTCGCCTGTACCGGTGAAGATCGTGGCGCCGACAAAGGCCGTGGGCGTTGAGGGGAACGGTTTGTAGGTCGACGGGAACGGATTGGCATCGGCCTTCGGGTCCAGCTTTGGACGCTCGACCTTCGGTCCTTCGGCCGCCGTCGTTGCGCAGCCGGTCACGAGCAGAGCGGCCGCGAGGCATGCGGCTAGAACGCGTGCGTCGATCAAGATATGTCCCCCAAAGTCCCCGGCCTCACTATTGCACTTTCGAAACCCCAAGAAAATCGCTTGAATCGGCACAGTATGGTGAAAGCAATCCCATGATTTACGTGGCTTTGGGCGCGAACATGCCGTCTCCGGCGGGCCCGCCAGCGGTGACCCTGCGCCAGGCGCTCGCCGCGATGCCTCGGCAGCGGATCGAGGTGGTGGCTGTGTCGCCGTTCTACCGGTCGCCGGCATGGCCCAATCCCGCCGATCCCCCTTATGTGAACGCGGTCGCCGAGGTTAGGACGCGGCTCACCCCGGGCGAGCTGCTCAAGGCTCTGTTGGTGATCGAGAAGGCGTTCGGGCGGGTGCGCAAGACGCGGAATGAGCCGCGGACGCTCGACCTCGATTTGCTCGACTACGGTGGCCTGGTCAGCGACGTCGAGCAGTTGATGCTGCCGCACCTGCGGATGCACGAGCGCGCGTTCGTTCTCAGGCCGCTCGCCGACATCGCGCCCGCTTGGCGACATCCTGACACGGGGGAGACCGTCGCCGAGCTCCTTGGAAATGTTGGGGAGGCCGGGCTCGAACGGCTAAAGGATGCCTAAAATCCGCGGTTTTGCCCTTGTTTTCGCAAGCGCAGCACGCTAGTTTCCCGCTTCACCCTCATGCGAAGGATTCTCGCGCCCGATGGCTCGCGTTACCGTTGAAGATTGCGTCGACAAAATCCCGAACCGGTTTGAGCTCGTGTTGCTCGCCGCACATCGCGCACGCTCGATCACGGCGGGCGCGGCACTGCTGGTCGATCGCGACAACGACAAAAATCCTGTTGTGTCGTTGCGCGAGATCGCAGCGTCCAAGGTGAAGCCTGAAGGCTTGCGCGAAGAGTTCTTGTTGAGCCTTCAGCGCCACATTGAAACGGATGAGCCCGAGGCCGAGCGCGCCGCGATGGCTGAAGCTGCGATCGACGCACCGGACTTCGCGAACATTTCGGAAGCCGACTATGCTCGCGGCATGCGCGCCGATTCCGATGTGAAGCGGCCAGAGGTGGTGGAAGAGGTTGACGAAGGGGACGTTTAGCCCAGCCGATCCGGCAACACTGCAGCCGCCGAAAGGGCGGCTTTCCGTTCTCCAAGATAAGCGCCGCGTCATGAGGAGTTTCGTCCCATGATGCGCCAATTCGAACTCGTCGAACGCGTCAAAGCCTACGATCCGGATGCGGACGAGGATCTGCTGAACCGTGCGTACGTGTTCGGCGTCAAAGCGCACGGCAACCAGAAGCGCGATTCCGGCGATCCGTACTTTTCGCACCCGCTCGAAGTCGCGGGCATTTTGACCGACCTCAATCTCGACGAAGCGACGATCGTAACGGCACTGCTGCACGACACGATCGAGGATACGGGAGCGTCGTACGAGGAAATCCAGAAGCAGTTCGGACGCGAGATCGCCGATCTCGTGAATGGCGTGACGAAGCTCTCGAAGCTGGAGCTGCAATCGGAAGAAACGAAGCAGGCCGAAAACTTCCGTAAGTTCATGCTGGCGATGAGCCATGACGTACGCGTTCTGCTCGTCAAGCTTGCCGACCGGCTGCACAACATGCGCACGTTGAAGTCGATCAAGAAAATAGACCGGCGCAAGCGCATTGCGACGGAGACCATGGAAATCTATGCGCCGCTTGCGGGACGCATGGGGATGCAGAATTTCCGCGACGAGCTTGAAGACCTGGCGTTCGAGGAAATCAATCCCGAGATGCGGGCGTCGGTCATGAAGCGGCTTGCGGAGTTCCGCAAGACGACCAGCGCGGTGACCGAGCGGTTGGCGCAGACGCTCAAACGGAAGCTTTCCGAGTATGGGATCGAGGCGTCGGTCAGCGGACGCGAGAAGAAGCCGTATTCGATCTGGCGCAAGATGGAAGAGAAGGGCCAAACCTTCGATCAGCTGGCCGACATCTTCGCACTTCGCGTGACGGTCGGTACGATCGAGGACTGCTATCGCGCGCTTGGCGTGATCCACAGCACGTGGCGGCACGTGCCCGGCCGGTTCAAGGACTACATCTCGCTGCCGAAGACGAACAACTACCGCTCGCTGCACACGGAAATCTTCGGACCGGAAAACCAGCGCATCGAACTGCAAATTCGCACGGAAGAAATGCACGAAATCTCCGAGCGCGGGATCGCGGCGCATTGGACCTACAAGGACAAGCTGAACGGCGGGCGGCCGCTCGCGAACATCGACGCCTACGAGTCGCTGCGGTCGTTGATCGAGTCCTTGAAGGTGGGCGATACGCCGGAAGAGTTTTTGGAGCACACGCGCCTTGAGCTGTTTCAGGATCAAGTGTTTTGCTTCACGCCGAAGGGGTTGCTGATCGCGCTGCCGCGCGGGGCGACGCCGATCGACTTTGCTTATGCGGTGCACACCGATGTCGGCGACACGTGCGTCGGAGCCAAGATCGACGGGCGGCATGTGCCGCTTTCAACGAAGCTCAAGAACGGCAACAGCGTCGAGATCATCCGCTCGCCGAAGCAGGGGCCTTCGGCGGTGTGGGAGAGCATGGTCGTGACCGGCAAGGCGCGCTCGGCGATCCGGCGATACCTCAAGAACGCCGAGCGGCTTGAGCATCAGCGGATGGGACGCGCGATCCTGGAAAAAGCGTTCCGCGATGCGGGGCAGGAGTTCTCGGAGAAGTCGCTCGCCGCGGCGTTGAAGAAGCTGAAGCTTGCCAAGGCCGACGATGTGTACGCGCATCTTGCGGAGGGGCTGGTGAGCGCCGCCGATGTCGTGAAAGCCGTGTTCCCGGGGCTGAAGGGCGACGAGTCGCCGCTTGCGAGTTGGACGAATTGGATCACGCGCAAGCCGTCGAAGCGCAATGCCATCCCGATCGAGGGGCTGGCCGCGGGGCTTGGGTATCACTTGGCGCCGTGCTGTCAGCCGCTGGTCGGCGACCGGATCGTCGGCGTGATCACGCAAGGGCAGGGCGTCGTTGTGCACACGATCGACTGCGAGGCGCTTGAGGGCAAGCAAGATCAACTTGACCGCTGGCTCGATCTCAAATGGTCGCCCGACGCCGCGAACGAGGTGCAGGTCGGGCGGCTCAAAGTTGCAGTCAACAACGAAGCCGGCGCGCTCGCCAATATGTGCAACTCGATTGCGCAGCACGGCGGGAACATCACGAATTTGAAGATCGTCGGCCGGGCGCCGCTCGTCTTCGACATGCTTGTCGATATCGAGGTGCGGGATGCGAAGCATCTTGCGGATATCATCACGGGGCTGCGGGCCTCGCCGTCCATCAACGCTGTCGACCGGCCACACGGGGAAAAGGAACTTGTCGCTCATGACGCCTGAACAAGTGCTCGGCGAATTTCAGAAAGCGGGCGCGCTGCTCAAAGGACACTTCATCCTCTCGTCCGGCCGGCACTCAGACACATTTTTGCAGAAGGCGTTGGTGTTCCAGTATCCGAAGCGGACATCGAAGCTCTGCAAGGCGTTGGCGGGTCTGATCAAGACGAAGGTCAAGAAGCGGATCGATGCAATTGTTTCGCCTGCGGTCGGCGGGATCATCCCAGGTTATGAGACAGCACGGCACCTCGGGCTGCCGGCGATGTTCGTCGAGCGGCAGGACGGCGTGTTTCAACTCAGGCGGAATTTTCACCTGGATGAGACGATGAACGTCGTGATCATCGAAGATGTCCTGTCGACGGGTTTGTCGTCGCGCGAATGCATCGATGCGGTGAAGAAGACCGGCGCAAAGGTTTTGGCGCTGGCGTGCCTGATCGACCGGTCGGGCGGCGCTGCGAAGTTCGATGTGCCGTTCATTCCGCTGGCGCGGATCAAGGTAGCTTCATGGGAGGCGGACAAGCTGCCGAAGCACCTTGTGGGCACACCGGCAGTGAAGCCCGGGAGCCGGGGGCTGAAATGAGCCGGCAGCTGCGCCTCGGTGTGAATATCGATCACGTTGCGACGATCCGGAACGCGCGCGGGGGCAGGCATCCTGAACCGCTGCGCGCCGCGCAGATAGCTGTAGAAGCGGGCGCTGATGGAATTACGGCGCATCTTCGTGAAGATCGTCGGCATATTAGCGACGAGGACATCGAGCGTTTGGTGCGCGAGATCGACCGGCCGCTAAACCTCGAAATGGCCGCGACGGAAGAGATGCTGGCCATTGCGCTTCGCCATAAGCCGCACGCGGTTTGTCTGGTGCCGGAGCGTCGCGAAGAGCGCACGACGGAGGGCGGACTCGATGTTGCGGGGCAGCACAATCATTTGGCGCCGTTCGTACGCGAGTTGGCTGCGGCGAAGATTCGCGTATCGCTCTTCATCGAGGCGAACCCAACGCAAGTCACTGTCGCAAGGAAGATCGGCGCGCAGGTCGTAGAGCTGCACACCGGCGCCTATTGCGATGCCCATGCGCATGGCGACTTTGCAGAGCGCGACAAGATTCTAGAGCGCCTGAAAGCTGGTGCAAAGGAGGCCGCGCGGTTGGGTCTTGAAGTGCACGCGGGGCATGGGCTCAGTTTCGAGACCGTTGGACCGGTCGCTGCGATCCAGGAGGTCGTGGAACTCAACATCGGCCACTTCCTCGTTGGCGAGGCGATCTTCATCGGCTTCGACGCGTCGATCCGGCGGATGCGGCAGCTTATGGACGAAGCGCGCGGCGGCGCCGGCGAGCAGTTCGCGTGTGGGAAGCATGATCATCGGAATCGGCAGCGATTTGATCGACATCCGGCGCATCGAAGCGACACTGGAGAAGTTCGGCGACAGATTCGTGCAGCGGTTGTTCACCGACGTCGAGCAACGCAAATCCGAAGGCCGCAAGAATAGAGCGGCGTCCTATGCGAAGCGCTTTGCTGCAAAAGAGGCTTGTTCCAAGGCGCTGGGCACCGGATTTCGAAAAAGCGTGTATTGGCGCGACCTTGGCGTCGTGAACATGCGTTCGGGCAAGCCCACGATGGCGCTAACTGGCGGCGCCGCAGCGCGCCTTGCCGAGATTACGCCTCAGGGGATGCGTGCGCAGATCGACCTCTCCATTACGGACGACTTCCCTTTGGCCCAAGCGATTGTGATCATATCGGCTGTACCGGCCGATTTGCCTCAGTAGGGCCGTTTTCGGCGGTTATCCGTTGTGTTGTTAACGGCCTGTAACGCCTGACGAATTGACAGTTTTGCGCCGAAACCTCATCTCTTAAGGCGCAGATTTTGCATTGGGAACGCGCATGACGTCCGAGACTGAAAAGCCGTGGTGGAGCTCGAACGCAGCGGTCGAGACCTATAAGACGCTGGGTATCGCCGCGTTCTTTTTTCTGTTCATGCCGACGCTGCTGTTTCAACCGTTCCGCATTCCGTCGAGTTCGATGGAAGGAACGCTCGAGGTTGGCGACTATCTCTTCGTCTCGAAGTTCACCTATGGCTATTCGCAATACTCGTTCCCGTTCTTCACGCCGGTCGCGTTTGCCGGCCGCGTGATGGACAAGCCGGCAGAGCGCGGCGACGTCGTCGTGTTCCGTCTGCCGCAAGATCCGACGCAGGATTACATCAAGCGCGTCATCGGTGTTGCGGGCGACCGCGTGCAGATGATCGGCGGCGTGTTGCACGTCAATGGCGAGGCAGCGAAGCTTGAAAAGATCGACGAC
This sequence comes from Alphaproteobacteria bacterium, assembly GCA_031378595.1. Taxonomy (GTDB): domain Bacteria; phylum Pseudomonadota; class Alphaproteobacteria; order Micropepsales; family Micropepsaceae; genus SZUA-430. Next base: position 2,666 of record JANNEL010000519.1, on the reverse strand, counting down.
CGCGTCGAGATCGCCGAAGACGGCAGCGAGCAGCACGTGGCGCGCTACTACGAGACGCTGCCCGGTGGCGTGAAGCACGTCGTGCTCGACCGCATTCAAGACGCCCAATACGACGACACGGAAGAATTCGTCGTGCCCCCGGGCCACTATTTCATGATGGGCGACAATCGCGACAATTCGAACGACAGCCGCGTACCTTATTCGGGTGTGGGTTACGTGCCCGAGCAGAACCTGGTCGGCCGTGCGGAAGTCGTGTTCTTCTCGCATGACGGTTCGGCGCAGCTTTGGGAAGTCTGGAAGTGGCCGTTCGCGATCCGCTACAGCCGTCTTTTCAGCATGATCGGTTGATCGTCGTCCCGGGCCGATGAGTGAAAGGGAACTCATGGACGGCCAGGGGTGGCGGTCATCTTGGATTTTCGAGGCGCTGAAGACGGTCGTCTATGCGCTTCTGATCGCGCTTGGCATCAAGACGTTTCTGTTTCAGCCGTTCAACATTCCGTCGAGCTCGATGGAAGACACGCTGCTCGTCGGCGACTACCTGTTCGTGTCGAAGTTTGCGTACGGCTATTCGAACTATTCGCTGCCGTTGGACGTGAATGCAATTCAAGGGCGCGTGTGGGCGGCCGAGCCTGAGCGTGGCGACGTTGTGGTGTTTCGTCTGCCGGCGCGGCCGTGGGAGGACTACATCAAGCGCGTGGTGGGCTTGCCCGGCGATCGCATCCAGATGATCGACGGCGTGCTGCATATCAACGGAGCGCCCTGCAAGCTTGAGCGCGTGGACGATTACGTCGATATGACACCGTATGGCGAGCGGCGTGTTGCGCGCTACCGCGAGACGCTGCCGAACGGCCTGCAGCACTTTATCCTGGACAGCGAGCCGGATAGACCGGGCGCGGACAACACGCAGGAATTCGTTGTTCCCAAAGACCACTACTTTATGATGGGCGACAACCGCGATAATTCTAACGATAGCCGCATCCCGGACAGCGGCGTCGGGTTTGTTCCCGCAGAAAACCTCGTCGGCCGGGCCGACATCATCTTTTTCTCGACCGATGGCAGTGCACAAATCTACGAAATCTGGAAGTGGCCGTGGGCGTTCCGCTACGGGCGCTTCTTCCACACCATCGATTAAAGCCCGCAAGAGCGACGGCAAGGCGCGGGGCTTACGCTTCGGACACCGTTTCAAGGACGGTGCCCTGCTCACGCGCGCCTTGACGCATTCGAGTGCCGGCGGCCTCGACAACGAGCGGCTTGAATTCCTGGGCGACCGGGTGCTTGGTCTGTTGATCGCGGAATTTCTGACGGAGCTGTTTCCGAACGAGAAGGAAGGTTTGTTGGCGTTGAAATTGAACGCGCTGGTGCGCATGGAAACGTGCGCCCGCGTCGCGGAGGCGGTTGGCATCGACAAGGAACTGATTTTGGCGCCGTCTGAGGATCGCTCGGGTGGGCGCAAGAAAGCGGCGATCCTGGGCGACGCATGCGAAGCCGTGATCGCGGCTCTCTATCTCGACGGCGGACTGGATGCCGCGCGCAAGTTCGTGACGAAGCACTGGCAACCGTTGATGAGCGAAGTCACAGGCGACCTGCGCGATCCGAAAAACGCGCTGCAAGAATGGGCGCAGGGCCGCAAGCTGGGAACGCCGACTTACCGTGTGTCGCGGCGCGAAGGGCCCGATCATGCGCCGCGCTTCACCGTCGAGGTGTCGATCAGGGGGCACGATCCCGCAATGGGCGAGGGCTTGAGCCTTCGCGCCGCCGAGCAAGCAGCGGCCCGCGCGCTGATGCAAAGGATCACAGGGTGACGGACACGAAAACGCGCTGCGGTTTTGTGGCGATCATCGGTGCGCCGAATGCGGGCAAGTCAACTTTGGTCAACCGGCTTGTCGGGTCGAAGGTTTCGATCGTCAGCCGCAAGGTGCAGACGACGCGGATGCGCGTGCGCGGGGTCGTGATCGAGGGCGCTTCCCAGATCATCCTCGTCGACACACCTGGAATTTTCGAACCGAAGCGCAAGCTCGATCAGGCGATGGTACAGGCGGCGTGGGCCGGGGCCGCCGATGCAGACCTGGTCTGCTTGATCATAGATGCGCCGGAGCTTGTGCGCGATCCGAACGGTCATGCGGGCCGCGATACCGCGCGCATCGTCCAAGGCTTGAAGGATGCCAAGCGGTCGGTGGTGTTGATCGTCAACAAGGTCGATGCAATCAAGCGCGATCAGCTGTTACCGCTGGTCGACCGGTTTCGTGCGGAGACCAAGTTCGACGAGGTGTTCATGATCTCGGCCGAGAAGGGCGACGGCACGGCCGACCTTGTGCGTTATCTCGGGAGCCAAGTGCCGGTGGGGCCTTGGGCTTATCCGGAGGATCAGGCGTCCGATATTCCGCTTCGGCTGCTTGCGGCCGAGATAACGCGGGAGCGTATCTACGACAGGCTGCATCAGGAGTTGCCGTATGCGACGACGGTCGTGACGGAACAGTGGTTGGAAATGAAGGACGGCAGCGCGCGTCTCGAACAGACGATCTTCGTCGAGCGTGATGGGCAGAAGGCAATCGTGCTCGGCAAGGGCGGCGCTTTGATCAAGGAGTTGGGCTCATCGGCGCGCGCCGAAATGGAGCGCTTGTTCGGCCAGAAGGTGCATCTTTTCCTGCACGTAAAGGTGCGCGAGA
>JANNEL010000505.1:0-2089 GCA_031378595.1 Alphaproteobacteria bacterium | reverse complement strand
GTGCTGACGCTGCTCTATGGCGCGGGGTTGCGTATTTCGGAGGCGCTGGGGTTGAACCGTTCGGCGCTGCCATTGCCGGACGCGATGATCATCACGGGCAAGGGCAACAAGCAGCGCGTCGTGCCGGTGTTGCCGGAGGCGCGCGATGCGATCGAGGCTTACGTGAAGGTTTGCCCGTTCGGGAACTCGCGCGACGACCCTGTGTTTTACGGCGCGCGCGGCAAGCGGCTGCACCCGCGCATCGTGCAGGGCTTGATGCAACATTTGCGGCGGCTGCTCGGCTTGCCTGAGAGCGCGACACCGCACGCGCTGCGCCACGCGTTCGCGACGCATTTGCTTGCGGCCGGCGGCGACTTGCGCGCGATACAGGAACTGCTCGGTCACGCGTCGCTCTCGACGACGCAGCGATACACGGCGGTCGACGAGACGCATTTGCTCAAAGTGTACGAGAGCGCTCACCCGCGGGCACGGCGGACGTCCTAAAGCTGGTTCAGCTTCCAGACCCAGTAGTTCGTGGCGACGGCGGCGAAGGCGTAGGCGACGGGGGAGCCTGTCCACATGATTGCCGAAGTCGCGCCGACCCAGTCGCTGCTGCTGTCGTAGGTGAACGGCAGTTCGAGGAAATAGACGAATGTGCTGGAGAGCCAGACCGCTATGTTGGGCAAGAAGCCGCATGCCCACGACGACATGCCGTACGATTTGCAGCTGTCGCCGAAGAGGCCCGCTTGGACCATATCCGTTTGCAGGAAATAGACCGCGACCGCCGCGAGGGCGAGCCAGCCAACGACCGCTCCGAATAGTCGAGGTTGCCACATCATCCAGTACCCGCATTCGCCTTTCGAAAAGGCCGGCTATTATCGTACCGGCGCCTGGCGGATCGTACTGTTTGCTCCGACAGGATTTTGGGCCGCGCAGTAGAGCGGCCTGTACCTGAACCCCGGATGAAGGGTTCGGTTCCCTACATCTGCATCGTCCAGCCGCCGACGGCTTGGGCGGCTTGTCGCACCGCCTCGGTGAGCGTGGGGTGGGCATGGCTGGTGCGGGCGATGTCTTCAGCGGAGGCCCCCAGTTCGATCGCGAAGGCTGCCTCGGCGATCATGTTGCCCACCTCAGGCCCGATCATGTGGACGCCGAGGATCCGGTCCGTCTTTGCGTCGGCCAGCATCTTCACGAAACCGTCGGTCGAGGCGTTCGCGCGGGCGCGGGAGTTCGCGCTGAACGGGAACTTGCCGGTCTTGTAGGCGATGTTTGCGGCCTTCAATTCCTCTTCCGTCTTGCCGACGGTCGCGACTTCCGGCGCCGTGTAAACGACGGCTGGGATCGCATCGTAGTTCACGTGGCCTGCTTGGCCTGCGATGCGCTCAGCCACCGCGACGGCTTCGTCTTCCGCTTTGTGGGCGAGCATCGGGCCTTCGATGACGTCGCCGATGGCGTAGATGCCGGGGACGGCTGTCGCGTAGTGCGCGCCGACGGGGATGCGGCCTTTGTTGTCCAGCTTGAGGCCCACTTTATCGAGGCCCAGACCTTCGGTGTATGGGCGGCGGCCGATGGAGGAGAGCACGATGTCGGTTTCGATCGTCTCGCGCGTGCCGCCTGCGGCCGGTTCGATTGCGACGTGGAGCGCGCCGTTCTTGCGTTCGACGCCGACGACTTTGGAACCGAGTTTGAACGTCATGCCTTGCTTGGCAAGGATGCGCTGGAAGTTCTTTGCGACCTCGCCATCGAGGCCGGGGGTGATGCGGTCGAGGAATTCGACGATGGTCACTTGGCTGCCCAAGCGGCGCCAGACGGAGCCCATCTCGAGGCCGATGTAGCCGGCGCCGATCACGAGCATGCGTTTCGGCACGCTTTCAAGCGTCAAGGCGCCGGTCGAAGAGACGATGTCTTTCTCGTTCACCGCGACGCCGGGGAGCGGCGCGGGCTCCGAGCCCGTCGCGATCACGATCGCCTTGGCTTCGACAGTGCGCGCCGTGCCGTCGCTTCCTTTGATTTCGACGCGGTTGCCGCCTGCGAGTACGCCGGTGCCGTAGACATGTTCGACCTTGTTCTTCTTGAACAGGAACTCGACGCCCTTGGTCAGGCCGTCAAC